>JBFFHG010000034.1:0-10949 GCA_041557055.1 Desulfosarcinaceae bacterium | reverse complement strand
ATATTCGTCAACCTTTATTTCAGGTTTTCGTCGTTTGATAGAAAAACAGAAAAGGAAAGATGACATCGAACAAAAGTTCAGGATCGGTTTTCAGATTTTGATGCACCTTGGTTTCAGTCGGTCGATAATGCACATGCACATTTTCCTTGCATGCGGGTCGATGCTGCAATAAAATTCAGGTTGCTGGTTGCAAAACCTCATGATTTTAACGTCTTATTTCGTTAATTGGGTTAATGATAATGGTATCGATAGCTTGCAATATCGAATTTAAGGGGGCAACCCGCTCTGACATTTTCCGGACGAGAATGGGGCCATGTATTTGCTTGTCGGCGCCCGCAAAATATTAGGACGGGGCTTTGCCGATCAGGCTTTCTGTTTGCGGCCATAACAAGTTATCATGAAAACATTGCGTGACCCCGTGTTAAGGAGGAGAGACAATGAAACAAACTCTGTTGTGGGTGATCGGATTCTTGATATGGAACAGCACAGTATGGGCGGAAGATCCCAGGGTGATGTTGGTCACCACCGAATATCCTCCGTATACGGGGAAAAATATGGGAGTACTGGACGAAATTGTGGTGAGGGCATTTCAGCAGGTGGGGTATCATGTCACCGTGAAGTGTCATCCCTGGGCAAGAGCGTTGCAAGAGGTCAAAAAAGGGGACGTTGACGCCCTCATTGGAATGTGGTACCGGCAGGAACGGGAAGAGTGGTTACTCTTTTCTCCACCCTTGTTTGCCAATGAGGTCGGATTTTATAAGCGAAAAGATCAGTCGATTGAGTTTCAGGGATACGAGGGGCTTAAACCCTATAGAATAGGAACAGTCAGAGGGTATAGCTACCCTCATGCGTTTGTCCAGGCGACGTTGACCATTGAAGAGGTCACCACGGATGAACAGAATCTTCAAAAATTGAACGTTGGACGCATTCAATTGGCCGTGATTGATAAAGGGGTGGCCATTCATCTGATCAAGACGAATTTTCCAGAGTTTGCCGAGACGTTGGAATGGGTTGAACCTCCGATTGATCAAACCCCGTTGCATCTGGCATTTTCCAAACAGGCCAAGGATTATCAGAAAAAACTTGAGGATTTTTTGCGTGGATATCAACTCCTGGTGGAGAATGGAACTGTCGCCAAGATCAAGGAGAAATATGGATTCTAACGACACTTAAAAGAGGGTGAAAAACAGCGGGCTGTTATGAATGGATTCACTGATAGAATAAAGAGATATACAAAAATGACGATCACCGCTATTTGGGTTGGGTATGCGCTGCATGTCGGCATCATGTCGCCCACTCTTGTTTGCGGGACAGCATTGTTGCGTTCATACATAATCATCCCCTCAATTCGGTAAATATCCAAATATCGCGAAGAGTTAGTTCATAAAAAATCAACTGTCATCCCCCAATTGGGGGATGCACTTCATCCGTAAATTGTTCTATATTGCCGCCAATGGTTTGCATGGTAAATGCGCAGGGCCGGGTTATCGCCTTCACTGCCTGAATCAAACCGTTTAAGGCGTCTCTCAACGTTTATGCCATGGAATGATTTTTTCGCCCATAATGGAGGATAGATGGATTTTGAGCAAATGACAGCACCTTGCGGGTTGGATTGTTTTAATTGCATTGGTTATTTGGCCAACGAAGATCCGGATATGTTGCCTTTAATTGCCAAAGCGCTCCATATCCCGTTGGAACAAGCGGAAAAAGCGGTGTGCAAAGGATGCCGCAATCAAAAAGGTAAAATACCTTTCATCCCGATGGCATGCAGGGTCTATCCGTGCGCAGCAACAAAACAAGTCCGATTTTGTTGTGATTGTGATGATTTTCCATGTGATTATCTTCACCCCTATGCAGATCAGGCCCGGAATGTGCCTCACAATACCAAGGTCTTTAATTTGTGCCTGATAAGAAAAATGGGGGTGGATCTCTGGGCCAGGGATAAAGCCAAAAGCGTCAGAGAAAAATATTTCCAGGAAAATTGGAGGCTTTAGCGTCTGCTATATTACGGTCCCCGGGTAAAATACAGGGACTTTTTCAAAGCCAATGTCAAAGGAACCCGCCGTCTAATTTTTTCCCTTCTTTTGGAAATGGTTACTTTCTGAAAGTTTTGACCGGCTGATGTCTGAATGCGGTTGCCCTGTGGGGATCAAGACCGCCTGTGGTCAGCAAATCCAGGATATGATATAACAGGGCCAACTCGATATCTCTTTCAGGGGAACGCAACCGCATGGATCTATCCGCTCTCATAAAGGCTGTCCTGGCGCCTTTGGAAGCGCAGCGCATGGGCGATCAACTGCACGATTTCAAGCCTGGAGACAAGTTTTTCGGACGTGTATTGAAGGTGCAGAGCGACGGGCGGGTTCTGGTGGATTTGGGTGGGACCCGCGTGTTGGCTCAGATCGCGTTTGATGTGACGCCCGGTCAGGCGCTGAATCTGCAAGTGGTTGAAAATGGACACATTCTTCACTTTCGAGCCGATTCCCCGCAAAATGCCGCGCAGATGGCGCCAATCCCCAAAGCTGAATTTCTCAAGGTTCTGACGGCCGGTCAACAATCACAACTGGTTCAGTTGGCAGAGCGCCTGGTGGCACCGGATGGGCATTTGCTTGAAGAATCCGTTCCGGCAGCGGCACGCAATGCCATTGCCCAGGTGCTGAGACTGTTTGAATCCGTTCCCATGGAACGGTCCACCGACCAAATTGCCGAATGGATCAAGGGCGCCCTGGAGGAGCGCGGGGCATTGTTTGAAAAACGTCTGGCGGATCTGGTGTTGGAAACGGCCGCAAAGCCCATTGAAGAAAACAGATCGGAGGAGCGCCCGTCCCGATCCGCAGTATTGATCGCACGGGACATCAAGCCTCAGCTTCTCATTTTGAAGGGCTTTTTATCTGAAACCGGCGACGGGCGGCCGGCATCCCTGACGTTGAATCCCAAGGAGCTGGAAACCTTGCGTCAAAGCACTGAGCGCCTGCTGGGGCATGTGGAACAACAGCAGGAGAGGGCGGTGGCGCGTTGGCAAGCCGGTGAGACCCAGCAGGTCCTGGTTCATTTGCTGCCGTTTCAGCAACAGCAGGCCCCGGTGGCGTTTAAAGTCTATTATCCCAAAAAACGCGGCCAGGGAGATTCCGCCGGCAGGCAGCACAACATCGCTCTGTTGCTTGATATGGATCGCCTCGGAATGGTAAGGGTTGATCTGGCCATGATCGGAGACCATCTGCGCATCGGTTTTTTCGTAACCTCCGAAGAGGTCAAAAATCTTTTCCAGCGGAACGTAAAGGTTGTTGTGGCGGCCATCGGCCCCGCTTTTGAGCAGCTTCAAGTCGATATTTTCATCTCCCGGGAAAAAATCGCCCGGTTTCATGAAGAGGATGTCAAAGGGGCGGCTGCGGGTCGGGTCGATATCATCGCATGAAAAACAAAGAGACCAAGAAAGCGGCGGCCCTGCGCTATGAACATGGCCGGGACAGGGCCCCCAAGGTGGTGGCCAAAGGACGCGGCCAAGTGGCTGAAAAAATTGTCGCCCTGGCGCGCGACCATGGTGTCCCCCTGGTAGAGGATCGCAATCTGGTTCAAATGTTGGAGGCCCTTGATGTGGATACCCAGATACCTGCCGAACTTTACAAGGCGGTGGCCGAAGTCCTTGTGTTTGTCTACCGGTTGAACAGACGCCGATGAAACCGTTCGATCTCAATACAGCGCCTTTGACAGGGGTTACGCTGATCGAAGCCGGTGCGGGAACCGGCAAAACATATACCCTGGCCGGCATTTTCCTGCGATTGATTGTCGAGCGCGGCCTGGGGATCGATCAGATTCTGGTGGTGACCTATACCAAGGCGGCCACCGAAGAACTCAAAACCCGCATTCGTCAGCGGCTATTGACGGCCAAAGCCGCATTCGGCGGTAAAACCGTCCAGGATGATTTTCTGGCCCATATGGTATCCCAAATCAGGGAGTCCGCCCCGGCCCTGCAACGTATCAAGGATGCCCTGACCGACTTTGACCGGGCGGCCATTTTTACGATTCACGGATTTTGTCAACGCCTGCTGCAACATTTCGCATTTGAAACCGGGCAGCTTTTTCAGTCCGAACTGGTTCAGGAGCAGCAGCCCCTGATTCAGGAGGCGGCTGATGATTTCTGGCGCCGCTATATCAGCAGCGCACCTTACGAACTGGCCCATTATGCCCTTGAAAACTTAAAAGGGCCTGAACAGATGGCCGCGGTGCTCGACTTTTGCCGGTACCCCGATCTGACCGTTGTGCCCCCCCCTGTCAAACCGCCTCTGAGCGCCATCGCCCCCTGGCGGCGGGCGGCGGATCGCCTGGGGCAAATGTGGGCCCTGGAAAAAGAGAAAATCCTCAATCTTCTTCTCGATCCGGGCCTCAATGCCCGGTACTACGGCAAATGCGAACCGGACCCCCAAATGCCCGATCTTACCCAGCGCCGCATTCGCCTGATGCAGTTGGCCGGGAGCATGGATTTTTGGAACGGCAAGTATCCCATATGCAGCGATGCTGAACGCTTTACGTCATCCTTTTTGAAGAAGGCGACCAAGAAGAACCACCACCCGCCCCGGCACCCGTTTTTCGATCTCTGTCAGGAAGCTGTCCAAACCCATGGGTGCATGGTCCGCCAGTTGGCAGACTATTTGCGGTATCTTAAGATTCGACTGCACGGTCAGGCCCGCCCACGGCTTGACGAAAAAAAGATCCGCAAAAGCATTCTCTTTTTTGATGATCTGCTGCTGCATGTTTATGACGCTCTGGCCGGTGCACAGGGCCAACAACTGGTTGGGGCGGTCAGCGCTCAGTACAAGGCGGCTCTGGTGGATGAGTTCCAGGACACGGACCCCATTCAGTACAAAATATTTCAACACCTTTTTGGAAAGGCAGCGGACCTGCTGGTGATGATCGGAGATCCCAAGCAAGCCATCTACAGCTTTCGCGGCGCCGACATCTTCTCCTATTTGAGGGCGGCTGAAAGTGCCCGGACCAACACCACCCTGACCAAAAACTGGCGATCGACCCCGACCCTGGTTCAGGCCGTCAACACTATATTTGAGAGCCATGCGCAGCCCTTTGGCTTTGAAAAAATTAAATATAACCGGGCCATAGCCGCTAATGCCGAACCGCTGAACGGCAATGGGCCGTTGACAATATGGTTCCTCCCGGGCAAGGGGGAAGATGGTTCCAACAAGCCCATCAGCCAGGAAGCGGCGGTATCCGCAATCGCTGAGGCTGTCTCTGAAGAGATTGTGCGGCTGATTTGCGATCCGGCCGCCCATACGGCACCCGGCCAGATCGCCGTATTGGCCCGTACCCATAAACAGTCCCAGGTCATTAAGAAAGCGCTGTCACATAAAAAGGTGCCGGCCGTGCTGCATAGCGCCGGCAGTGTTTTTGACACCTCTGAAGCCGAAGCCGTGGCCAGGGTGATGGCTGCGGCTGCGGCTCCCAATGATCCTGCGGCCGTACGCGCTGCATTGGCCAGTGATCTTCTGGGCGTCCAGGCCCGTGAGTTTCATGAGGGGTTGGGGAATCCCACTGAAAAGTGGCAGGCTCGTTGGAACGCGTTTGTCCGGGATCACCGCACCTGGGTGCGTCATGGGTTTTACCGCATGTTCAGGGGCGTGTTGGTGCGCGAAGGTGTCAAAGGGCGCCTGCTGGCGCAACCCGAGGGGGAACGGCGTCTGACCAACCTGCTTCATCTGGCCGAGCTGCTGCACCAGGCGGAAAGCGATCATCATCTGGGGGCGGAAGGGCTCATCAAATGGCTGGCCGCTCAGCGGCAGGCGCCGCAAAAGGGCAGTGACGGACAACAGTTACGGCTGGAAAGCGACGCTCTTGCCGTGCGGATCATCACCATGCACAAAAGCAAGGGGCTGCAATTCGACGTGGTTTTCTGCCCCTTTGTCTGGAGCGGGGTGGGAGCGGATAAGAACGCGGCGGTATTCCACGATCCCCGCAGGGATGATCGCCTGACCCTGGCCATGGGGCCCGACATTGCGCCGGATCACCAGCTTCAGGCCCGCAAAGAGGCCCTGGCCGAAAACCTGCGGATGATGTATGTGGCGCTGACCCGGGCCCGGCAAAGGTGCTATATGGTGTGGGGACGGATCAACAATACCGAAGTCTCGGCGCCGGCCTATCTGTTTCACACCCCTGGAATGGCTGTGGGCCTTGACGACTGGATCACCCCTCTGGTTCAAAAGGTGCGCGGCCTTGACGATGCCGGTATGCTGGGTGAGTTGCAGGCATTGGCCCGCAGGTCCGGGGGCAGCGTTGTCATCGAAGCGCTTCCCCAATCCACCGGCGTGCGCTATGAGGCCGATGAAACGCCTTTGCCGCTGTGGGATTCCCGTTTGATGAAACGGACCGTAACAGCCGGTTGGCGCATCGCCTCGTTTTCATCATTGACCGCCGGGCAGCCCGATGAGGATCGCCTGTGGCCCGACCGCGATCTTGCCGTTTTGCCTTCGCCGCCAACAGTGTCCGGTTCCCAACCCTTTTCAGACCTGTTCGGTTTTCCCAAAGGGGTGCGCGCCGGGCTGTTCTTTCACGATGTGCTTGAGCATTGGGACCATGGCGCCGACGACCAGGCAAAATGCAGCACCCTGGTTTCAACCAAACTCATGGCCCATGGCTTTGATTTGCAGTGGGCTCCGGTTGTGAACGAGATGCTGGCGAATCTGGCGGCCACGGTATTGAACAGCCACGGGGAGTCGTTCACCCTGGGCCAGGTGCCCCCACCGGGGCGGATCAATGAAATGGAGTTCTATTTTCCCCTGCAAGCCTTCAATTTAAAAACCTTAAACTCTCTTTTTGAACGCTTTGGGCAGCGGGTAATTGCCGACAGGGCCGGTGAAAGACTGGGCCGACTGACCATTGCGCCCATTCAGGGGTATATGAAGGGGTATATCGACGCGGTTTTTTGTTTTAATGGGCGCTACTATCTGGTGGATTGGAAGTCCAATTATCTGGGAGCCGCCTATGCGGATTACGCTGCAAAAGAGCTGGCGGCGGCGGTTGCGGCGGATTACTATTTTCTCCAGTACAACCTTTACGTTCTGGCCCTGGATCAGCTCCTGCGGCAAAAGCTTGAGGATTACGATTACACCCGCCATTTCGGGGGGGTGTTTTACATTTTTTTGCGCGGCATCAGTCCGGACCGCTCCGGAGCAACCGGTCTCTTTTATGACCGGCCCGATCCGCGGTTGGTTTCAGGACTGGGAGAGTTGTTGATCGGAGGCAGGGGCATCCATGCTTAGAAACGGTTTGCAAACCAGCCGTCAAACCCAATCCCGGCGCCGTCAAGGGCAGGGGATTGAATATGTGGATCAGTTGTATCAATCGGGCATTATCAACGCAATCGACAGGGCCTTTGCCGAGATGATACATCGGCGGTTGGGCGGCATCGATCCCTGGGTGGCTGTGGCTGCCGGCCTTGTGAGCCGGGCGGCGGCCTCGGGTGACGTTTGTCTCGATCTGGCAACGGTTGCCCGGGATGGGTTTCAGGCGCCCGATTCCTCCAAACGCATGCCCATTCCGATCTCTCTGGAACAGTGGCTGGAAAAACTTTCAGCCACTCCTGCGGTGGGATTTCAATGTGAAAATAAGCCAATGATATTGGATGGAAACAGGATATACTTGCAGCGTTACTGGAAGTATGAAAACGGGGTGGCCCAGGGGATTTTGCAACGCTGCACCGCCACAACGCCCCCCACGGGTGTTTGCCCGCACGATCTTTCGGCAGCGCCCCCTTTCAGTCAGGGGGATGATGACCAGCAAAGGGCGGTTCAAGCGGCCCTGACGTCGCGTTTTACGGTGATTTCCGGCGGACCGGGTACGGGCAAAACCTTTACCATTGCCAGGATAATCCAGGCCCTGCAACACTGGAACAGCGGCTGCAACCTGCGTGTAAAACTGGCTGCGCCCACGGGCAAAGCAGCCGCCCGTCTTCAGGAGGCCCTGGATCAAGCCTTTGAGGCGTTGGAAAAAAACAGGGCGCCAATAAAGGCTGGTGATTTCCGCGCCCAGACAATCCACCGTCTGTTGGGGGCCATCCCCGGCACGATCGGTTTCCGGCATAATGCCGCAAACCCGTTGTCTGCCGAAGTGGTGATTGTGGATGAGGCCTCCATGGTCGATCTGGCCCTTATGGCCAAACTCATTCAGGCGGTGCCGGCCTCCTGCCGGCTGATTCTGGTGGGGGACAAGGATCAACTGGCATCGGTGGAGGCCGGTGCCGTGCTCGGGGACATCTGTTGGGGATTGAATGGGGAATCTCCCCAAAAGCCTTGGGCGGAATCAAAATCAGCCGACCAGGGGGGCCAAACCGGCACAGGAACGAAACTATCCGACCATATTGTGATTCTCAAAAAGAGCTATCGTTTTAACGCGCAGAGCGGTATCGAGGCCTTGGGGGCGGCCGTCAATGCCGGTGACGGCGAGCGGGCCATCTCTTTGCTTGAGAGCGACCGGTATGGTGATATCATGATGGCCCGTTATACAACCGGCCGTGATATGGAAAATGCCCTGGAGCGTCTTGTAATGGAAAAAATTGCGCCGCTTTTTGATCATCATGACCCCCAAACGGCCTTGCAGCAGCTCAATACGCTCAAAATTCTAACGCCTTTGCGCAAAGGTCCGCTCGGGGTGGAGGCCTTAAACCATTGGGTCGAACAGATCCTGGCACGGCACGGCGTGATTGATCCGGCCCGGGACGGAGCGTCCGCATGGTATTCAGGGCGTCCGGTGATGATTACCTGCAACGATTATTACCACCGCCTGTTTAACGGGGATGTGGGGATCACCTTTGACACCGGCACAGGCCGGTCGCGGAATCTGCAGGTGCTCTTTGCGCAAGCCGACCAAACACTTAAACCACTGGCGCCGGAACAGTTGCCGGCCCATGAGACGGTCTATGCCATGACTGTCCATAAAAGCCAGGGCACCGAGTTCGAGAAGGTCCTGCTGGTGCTGCCCGAAATCGACGTTCCGCTTTTAACCCGCGAGCTGGTTTACACCGCCGTCACCCGCGCCCGCCGGCAAGTCGAAATATGGGGAGATCCGGGTTTGCTTGAAAAAGCTGTTTCGCGGCGCATCAGGCGCGCATCGGGACTGCATCACATCTTGTGGCCGCAGGCGTAGAGGCGGGAGATACACTCCATGACTGAAAACGATCAGGCGGCAGAGCTGTTTAAGGGACTCAGAGCCCTTTCGCAAGCCTCTTTTCCCAAGCGGTGCGCAAACTGCGGCGCTGTCTACGAATCAGTGCAGGACTATGTGCGGAGAACCGCAGACATCGGCGGCCAAAGCGGGTTGAAAAAGGGGGCTGACGATGATGACAAGGATATTGTACAATTGTTCCGTAACTGCGTCTGCGGCTCGACCCTCATGGATTTTTTCGACAACCGACGGGACGTGAGCGCTTCCGGACTCAGGAAAAGGAAACTGTTCGGCCGCCTGATGCAGATGTTGATGGCAAAAGAACTGCCCGCTCCCGAAGCCCGTGAACAATTGCTCAAAGTGCTCCGGGGGGAGCGCAGTGAGGTGCTGACCAAAATGGGCTTTCGTTTGAAGATTGGGGGGGCGCACAAAAACAACGGGTGATTTTTGAGCGGACATGTTGCGTTGGGGGTTTAGGGAGCATCTGGTTTGATTTTACAGGTATTCCCGCCAACCCTCCCGAATTCTATGCCAGATAGAGCTCATCTAATGCTTCAAACAGTTTTTCCCGCGATTTTTCAAAATCGTTCATCAATGCGGCGCCTTTTTCCTGCTCGCCCTGATGATAAAGATCCACAATGCGGCGGGCATATGCATGGACCTTTTCATGATGATGGCCCACGGTTTCAAACACGGTATTGCCTTTAAATATCTGGCCGTCGGGGCTGTCATACCACTTGCCGAAGGCGCATTGGTGATGGTTGGCAACTTCTTCGGGTTTTAAGGCCTGACGGCCGTGCAGCAGGCCTTCGAGTTTGGAGCGCCACTGCAGGTGGGCGCCTTTGATTGCGCCGATATCGAATTTGGCTTCCTTGATTCTATACTGGCCCATAATTTGATTTAACCGGATGGCCAGTTTTTGCAAATCATGGGCGCTGATGTTAATTTGCGAGCTGCTTGTGGCCATCTCGTCGGCCGACATGTTCACCCCGGCAATCTCTTTGGAGATACTGCCGGTTACCTGCGCACTTTGGGCCACATTCGTGTTGACCTCCTGAATACCCTGGGAGGCTTGGCTGACGTTTTCGGCGATCTCCCGGGTAGCTGCGGATTGTTCCTCAACGGCGGTGGCGATGGTGTCGACGATGTTATTGACTTGCTGGATGACTTGGGCAACCTCTTTGATCTGGCCGACAGTTTCGTCGGTTGAGGATTGGATGCCGCTGATCTTGGCTTTGATTTCCTGGGTGGCGCGGGCGGTTTGTTTGGCCAGTTCCTTGGTCTCGTTGGCTACCACTGCAAAGCCCTTGCCGGCCTCGCCGGCGCGGGCTGCTTCGATGGTGGCGTTGAGGGCCAGCAGGTTGGTCTGCTCCGATATTTCGGTGATCGCCTCAGTGACCTTGTTGATGGCTTGTTCTGAACCAGTGCCGCCAGATCGGGATAGGCAGTTACCAACTGCTTGCGGCCTTCACCGTAAAGCCATTGGCCCAAGCCACATGCGTGGTCATCGGTCTGCACATCGATTTGACGCACATTGGGATCTGTTCACAGGCCGTTGACCTTGTTGATCCAGTTAAGGTGATCCACCTCTTTTTGGGCCAGCAGGCTATCCAACTGATTGCCCAGGATGACGGTTTTTGCGTTTTGGGTCAACGAACCCACGCCATGATATCCAACGATGCCGGTGGCTATCAACAATAGGGACACGAGACCGAATCCGAATAATAATTTCCCCCGAAACGAGATGTTGTTCCAGGCCATCTTTTTCCCCCAGTTCTGTT
>JBFFHG010000033.1:0-10967 GCA_041557055.1 Desulfosarcinaceae bacterium | reverse complement strand
CTCCTCTGGAAAACTCTCCTGATGATCTGTGGAGTATTTTTGACTTTCTGCAACCCGGAATGCTTGGCAGTTTTAACAGTTTTAAAAAATATTATCATGGGATTGGCGCGGCTGAGGATTTACAAAATGACTTAGCCGAACGAGTTTCACCATTTATAAAACGCCGCACTAAGAAAATTGTTTGTCAGGAATTACCATCCAAAATAGAACAGACTTTATACTGCGAAATGCTGTCCTCACAACGCGCTTTGTACAATAAGATACTACAGGAAAGCAAAAAACAGATTGCACAACTTCAAAAGGACGGCAAAAAGAAAGCTAACTTTGAGATTCTCACAACTTTAGATGAAAAAGGAGAACGACTATGGCGCAAAAAGCTTCAAAAGTCTGGTTCGCTGCGGCCGGAGCAACCAATTGGACTGAAAGCACAATTTGTAAGGCCAAGGATCTTTTCTATGCCTCGGGTCTTGATAAATGCATCGCCAAAGACGATAGCGTGGCCATCAAGGTGCATTGTGGCGAATATAACCGCACGGCCTGCCTGCGGCCGGAATTTGTGGCTGCCATCGTGGAGGAGGTCAAGGCCTGCGGCGGAAGACCTTTTGTCACCGATACCACCACCCTGACTTATCATCTGTTCAACAACCGCTGCACCGGCCAGATGGCCCAAGAGGGCGCCAACCGTCATGGTTTGAACTGGGCCAGCCTGGGCGCGCCCTTTGTCATCTCCGACGGATTTTACGGCGAAGACGATCTTCGCATTGAGATGCCCGAAGGCAACATCTTGAAGGAAACCTATATCGGCCGTGGAATTTACGAAGCCGATGCCATCATCAACCTTGCCCATGCCAAGGGGCATCCCATCACCGCTTTCGGCGGCTGTATCAAGAACTTCGGCATCGGCGCGCAGTCCAAGCGCGGCAAGTACCAAACCCATCTGGCGTTCTGGGGAGACCCGGAGGATGCCATCGGTTATCCCAAAGTCAATCGCACCGCTTGCCAGGGCACCGAATGCCCCTACAGCAAGATGTGTGAAGACAGTTGCCCGGATGAAGCCATCACGGTCAAAGCCGATGGCGTTGTGCTGGACTATGAAAAGTGCGCGCTGTGCTATTCGTGCCAGGTGACCTGCATGTTCACCGGCATGGAGGGTATCGGCTTCCGTGACGATTATTTCCCTCTGGCGCAGATCGCCATGTCCGATGCGGCCTTGGGATGCATCAAGACCTTTAAGCCCGGCAAAATCGGTTATATGGCCTATGCCTTCGACGTTGCGCCGGAGTGTGACTGCTTCCCCTGGAACGGCAACTATGTCACACCGGATGTGGGTGTCTTTGCATCCATGGACCCGGTGGCCATCGATACGGCAATATGTGACATGATCGATAAGGCCCCCATCGGCCCCAATTCCCGCGCCGAAGAGCTGGGTCTGAAGCCGGGCGAGGATAAGTTCAAGGCTGTCAACGCCTTTACGCCCCGTATTCAACTCAAGGCCGCCGAAAAAATCGGCATGGGCACCATGAACTATGAATTGATCGAGTATGAACCGGAATTGAATCCCGAGAATATTGCCAAATGGCAGATTCGCAAGACCCCCATGACGGTTCATCCCATGCGCCAGGCGTTCAAGAACCATCATCTGGCCAGAGAATTTGAGTTTACACGTGAACCGCTCGATAGATGGCTGGCTGACTGGAAGGGGTTTGACCCAACCGTGTAAGTGTTTTTTGCGGGATGTCAGACTTACGGGCGGAGGAGCGGCCTCCGCCCGTATACAATCACTAAAGGGGGCCGTTTTTCAGGCCCTGCGGCAGGTCCGTCACAGAAGGAAGCATTTATGGCCACGGTCTATTGGATCAAAGGACGCTCTGATAATATTCGTAAAAACCTGATTTCCAAAATCGACATTCTGATGCGTTTGGAACCGTTGTCCAAACTTCTGGTTCCGGAGAGCAGCCTGGCCATTAAATTCAATTTAAGCGAAGTGGGCTACGGCAACTATCTGCCGCCGGTAATTTTTACGACACTTTTTGAAAAGGCCCGCGTACTGGGGGTGAAACCCATTTTAACCGATAGCTGCGGTATCTTCAAGGGGTCACGCCACGACGGTTATAACTGGACGGAGAGCGCCCTCTTGCTGGGGTTCAGCAGCGGTGAGAGTTTCCATAACCAATTAATGCAGGCCGGCGGATACACCAACGAAGAGGGCAATTTCTGGCCGGCCGACGGCAAGCATCTGGCCGGTATCGATATCGGCAGCCTGCTGACCGACATCAATAACCTGGTGGTGGTTTCCCATGTTACCGCCCATCCGCTCCTGGGGCTCAGCGGCGCGGTGGCCAACCTGGGGCTCGGTTTGCTGACCGCTTCGGGGCGGTTGCGCTTGCACGGTTTCGTGAAAACCGCCTATGACGCGGACAGATGCGACCACTGCGGGGAGTGTCTACCCTTTTGCCCCACCGGTGCCATGTCCGGAGAGCCGGGGCGCGTGACCTTCGATGCCCGCACCTGCAACCAGTGCCAGGGGTGTGTTATGGCTTGCCCCCATGGCGCGGTTCATGTGGAAGCGGAGGGTATCCCGGTTTTTCAGGAGTGTGTGGTGGAGGCCGCCCATACAGTTTTGAACAAATTGCGCGGCAACGCATTTTTTATCAATTTTTTGCAGTCGGTCACCCCTCAACCGGATGAGTATCCCTATTCCGATATCCCGTTTATTCCGGACTTGGGCATCATCGCCTCTGATGACCCCGTGGCCGCCGACTGGGCAACTTATCAAATGATCGTGCAGAGTCCGGGCATCCCCGGATCCATTGCCCAGAATCTGGATGTATTGGCCAAGGGGCAGGATAAACTTCAGGCCATTACCGGTCAAACGCCGGAGCATATGCTTGCCTATGCTGAAGAGATGGCGCTCGGAAGCCGCGAGTTTCAATTTCTTTCGGGCGAATAAACCCTTAGCGGGCAACGGGGAGGAACAACGTGGAGCAATCGGTGCAGCAAGGTTCATATCGTCATAACCATGGCCCCATTCGGGATGCCATGGCCCAGGTCAACTACAAGATCGCCATCCTCAGCGGCAAAGGCGGGGTGGGTAAAACCAGTGTGACGGTGAACCTGGCGGCCGCCATTCGCAAAAAAGAGATGGTGGTGGGTATTTTCGATGCCGATGTCCACGGTCCCAGCGTTCCCAAAATGGCGGGCATCAAGACCGAGATGCGCGATGTCCTGCGTGGCAGTCATGGCATCGATCCGGTGGTCACCGAGCATGGTCTGAAGGTTATGTCGGTCGCCCTGATCTGGCCCACGGACATGACACCCATCATGTGGCGCGGCCAGTATAAAGCCCGTGTGCTCAGGCAGTTCCTGAGTTCCATCAAATGGTATGAAATGGATTTTTTGTTCATCGACCTGCCGCCCGGCACCGGCGATGAGCCCACAACCATAATGAAATCGATCCCTGATCTGGACGGGATGATCGTGGTCACCACACCCCAGGAAATTTCAACTTTGGTGTGCAGCCGGGCCATCAACGCGGCCAAGGAACTCAACGCGCCGATTCTTGGCCTGATTGAGAATATGAACCACTATATTTGTCCGGATTGCGGCCGGGTCGAGTATTTTTTTGGAAAAGACCGCGGTGAACGCCTGGCCAAGACTTTCAATATTCCCTTCCTGGGAGGAATTCCCCTGGACGGTCAATATTCGGAGGCGGCCGACACCGGCGTGCCCATAGTCTTCAAATACCCCGAGTCCCTGACCGCCAAAGCCATGATGCAGATTGCCGATCGGTTGATCGAACATCTGCCCCCCCGGGAAAAAGTGGTGGTTAAAGAACGTGGCTGGGAAGAGGGGCGCGACCATAAATAATAAGTAATAAGATGTTCAATTGCTTAAATAATCAGATTGAAAGGAGAACAAGGTAAATGACCCAGAAAGCAAGACCGAATGTAACGGGCAAAGGACCCAGTCTGGCGCGTGAAATAGTGGAAGTGTTCGGCGAGATTCTATCCAATGGCGGCAGTATGAAAGGCATGCTTGAATCCCAGCTGGCGGAAAGGGGCGCCCAACTCGAAAAAATCGGCAAAATGGCCTATTTGAAGACCGTCAAGGCCGGAGAAACGGCCTGGGATCTGAAAGAGATGGCGTTGGAACTGAAAGCGGCGGTCGCCGCCGGCGATGAAGCCAAGGCCAAGGAAATCCTGGAGCCCATGACCGCCGATTTGGACCAGCTTGTCCACAAAATAAAGACGTTTGTGGTTCGGATGACCTGATTGAGGAGTTGCCATGGTATGGAGCAAATCGATGATGATCTGATCACGATGTTGAAGGTGCTCAAAGCGGAGGGCGGTACGGACTGTACCGGTACCTGTCACCACAGACAGCCGGGCGAGTTTCATTGCCATGTGTTCGGCCGAATGCTGAACCTCTCTTCCCAGGGCATCAAGAATCGTCTGCTCAAGTTGATGCGTCTGGGGCTGGTGGAACGTATTCGTGTTGAGCGGTCGGCGGCCACGCCATTGGTCCGGTTTACCATTACCGACCGGGCCGAAGCGCTGCTGGCCAAGTATGAACTCAAATGAACGCTTATGAGGTGACCCAATGGTCCACAGGCTACATCAATCCGTGTTAGATCTGGTCCACCAGGTGATCGACCTCATGGATGATCTCATGCGGGAAAAGATCGATCTGCAAGCCTATGCCGGCAATCTCAAAATGCTGGATGCCGATGGCCTTCTCAATGCATACCAGAAGGAGTTTAAGCATGAACCAAATTTGGTTTACTATCTGGATGCGCTGATGATCATCTCTTCGCTGCAGCATGAACTCGATTTTCAGGTGGCTGAATACGGCGCCAACGTCGCGTCGGAAGATATCAAGATGCTCAGGGAATTGCTGCCGAAATTCAACGATACCCAATTATAAACCGCGATCAAGTGGAATAACCGATGGAAAGGAGTATACCCATGAAACTTCAAGGCAAGGTGGCCATCGTCACCGGAGGGGCGAGGGGCAACGGGCTGGCCATCGCCCGGTGCTTGGCTGAAGAAGGGGCGGATATCGCCATTGCCGATATTTGTGAAAATCAGAGCACCATTCCCTACGACATGTCCACCGAAGCGGGGATGAATGAGGCCGTGGAAGGCATTAAATCCATGGGCGTCAAGGCGATCGGCATTAAATGCGATGTGAGCAAAGCCGCCGATGTGGAGAGAATGACGGCCAAGGTGATTGAGGCGTTCGGTAAAATCGACATTCTGGTCAACAACGCCGGCAACTCCTCCATGGTCGCCATTGCGGAGATGGACGAGCAAACCTGGGATGATGTCATCGATACCCAGCTCAAAGGCACCTATTTGTGCTGCCGCTATGTGCTGCCGCATATGATCGAGCAGCACAGCGGCAACATCGTGCAGATCTCTTCAGTCGGAGGGCAGCGCGGGTTCGGCATGGGTGGTCACTATTGCGCCGCCAAGCATGGTATCATCGGTCTCAACAAATCCATCGCCATGGAGGTCGCCGATCACAATATCCGCAGCAACGTGGTTTGCCCGGGAACGGTATGGACGCCCATGATGCAAGGCATCGCCGCCTACTTCGGCATGGAGGGCGATGATGCCAAAGAGCAGTTTTTTGCCGGGCACATGATTAAAGACCCGGAAGTGTCTCCCGAAGACATTGGCCGGGCCGTGCGGTGGCTGGTCAGCGATGAAGCCCGCTGTATCACCGGCAATATGATCACGGTTGACGGCGGATGGACGGCCAAAGCGCCTTGATGGGCGGCCTGAACAAAAAGGAAGAAAAATTTGCCGACCAGCGGACTGGTCGGTTTATAAAACAACTTGCATCAAAAAATCAATCAGTGAAAGGAGTTCAGATGGAAAACGAAAGAAAAGAAAAAGATCTTAATGTTGAAGAGTCCCAGGAATGTCAGGAACCAATGATTCTTGAGGAAGTCAATATCGAAGAGCTTGCCGTGGACGGTATCTGCGGCATTTATTAACCTCCCGCTGGGGGGGTTCCTCCTGTGCCTGGTGTCAGGTCCTGTGAGCGCGGGGCTATCTTGGGCCTGCGCCAGGCCGTTTTTTCCAGAGGAGCAAAATGGATTCTTATTGCGGTTATTGCTTAAATAAAGGGGTTCAGGTACGCCGTGAAAAATTTGGTCTGCTTTTCTACAATTACCGCGGGCCGCGGCTCTATTTTCTGCCCAGTCAGGATTTGGTGGAAGATCATTTTTTTGACGGAACCCAATCTCTGGCCGAACTTGTCAGCGCCATCCATGCGCGTCACCACTGGCCGCAGCCGTGGATAGAAGAGCGCCTCGGTCAAATCATGAACCAATTAGAGGCCAAAGGACTGATCCATGGGCAATCAATATGTTGAAATGGGGTTGTCGGCGCCTGTCAATGTGACCTGGGAAGTGACCTATGCCTGCAATTTAAGCTGTGTTCACTGTTTGTCGGATTCCGGCCGCAAAAGAGAAGGCGAGCTTTCCACCGCCCAGGCTTTGCAGGCGATTGATCAACTGGCCGCCCAAAAGGTTTTTCAATTCAATATCGGCGGTGGCGAACCCTTTATGCGTCCGGATTTTCTGGATTTGATGGACCATGCCCACGATAAGGGCATCGTTACCTGCATCAGCACCAACGGCACCTTGATCGATGAGCAGATCGCCCGCCGTTTGGATCACCCGCTGGTCTATATCCAGGTCAGCCTGGACGGTGCCGGTGAGCAATCCAACGACGCCATCCGCGGCCGGGGCAGCTTTAAAAAAGTAATGAATGCGTTGGCGCATTTACGCAACCGCAATATCGAGGTCAGTATCAATTGCGTGCTGACCCGGCGCAGCTTTCCGGAACTGGATCAATTGGTGAGTCTGGCTGCTTCGTTCGGCGCCAAATTAAGAGTGTCGCGTTTCAGACCCTCCGGCCGGGGCAAGCAGTCCTGGTCCCAGCTCAATGTGCAACGCGAGCAGATGACTGATTTTTCCAAGTGGCTGTCGGGGCATTTGGCCGTTTCCACCGGGGACTCCTTTTTTTCAGTTACCACCGAAGAGCGCCGTTCACTGGGCTTGAACATGTGCGGGGCCTGTAAACTGACCTGCTGCCTCTCCCCGCAAGGCTGGCTTTATCCATGTGCCTTTTTGCAGGAGCCCGAATTCTATGCCGGCAAGCTGCCCGAAGAGGATTTCGCAACCATATGGGAAACATCCGCGGTATTCGATTCCTTCAGAAAACTGGAGATCAAATCCTGCGAAAGCTGTCATCGTTTTGATCTGTGCCATGGCGGATGCCCGGCCATTGCCTATCATACCCAACGCAAGCTGGGATTGCCGGACCCCGGTTGCCTGGCCAATTGCGTTACGGTTAAATCCATCGTGCAAGAGGCTGTCTGATGACCGGCGCACCGTCCAGGGGAAGTTTTCGGCTAAGGCGCGGGATCCGATTGATCCGGGCGCCCGAGGGTGGCGTCATCCTGCAGCCCGCACCGTTACGGGCATTGAAAATCAATCGCAGCGCTTTTGACATCCTTGACAAGTGCCGCAACGGTTTTCAAGTGGATCAGCATGGCAACTTCAGCACCCGCCCGGCCGCCGTGACTTTTCTGGATACCCTTCATCAAGGCGGCCTGTTGGACTGGACGCCCTCCCAACCCCGGACCTTGCCGGCGGTGAGTATCGTCATACCGGTGTATAACCGGCCCAAAGAAATTGAAGCGTGCCTGGCCTCGTTGCAAACCCTGGACTATCCGCGCGACAAAATCGAGGTGATCGTCGTGGATGACGCCTCTTGGGACCACACTGTCGCTGTGGTGCGGGGTTTTGATGTGCGTTTGATCATCCAACCCTGCAACATGGGACAGTCGGCCGCCCGCAATACCGGTGTGGCCGCAGCCAGGGGCGAGATTATCGCTTTTATCGATAGCGACTGCATTGCCCGGCCCGGCTGGCTGTGTGAGTTGGTGCCCTATTTTCAGGATTCGCGGGTGGCCCTGGTGGGGGGATATGTGGATGCCTGCCACCGTGAAAAGCGGATGGACCGTTACGAACAGGTCTGTTCGGCTTTGAATATGGGGCAGGATGCGGCTTTGGGGCGCGGAGACAATTGTCTCTTTTATGTGCCCACCTGCAATATGCTGCTGCGCAAGGAGCAATATGAGCAGGTGGGGGGATTGGACGAAAGCCTGCACGTGGGTGAAGATGTGGATTTGTGCTGGCGGCTGATGGGGGCCAGGCATCATCTTTTTTACATCCCCCGGGGTTGTGTGCTGCACAAGCATCGCAACAAACTGTTATCCGGGTTTCGGCGCCGCTTCGACTACGGGACTTCCGAGGCTGTCTTGTATGCCCGTTTTGCCAGGGTAGCAAAGCAATTCCCCTGGCAGGCGGCGGGAATCGCCATCATACTGGCCATGGCGGCGGCCCTGGCCACCCGGTCCTGGCTCTGGCTGGTATTGATGGCCGGAATACTGGCGGTTGAGACCGGTTGCAAACGAATTCAATTGATTCGCAAGATGGATATCCGGATTTCCAATGCTGAGATACTTGCGGCGGCAATCAAGGGCCATTTTCATTTGGCCTACCACCTGGCCTTTTATATGGTGCGTTACCATTTGCTGCTGCTCATTGCTTTGTCTCTGGCCCTGCCTTCTCTGATTTGCCTTTGGCTGGCCATAATTATCCTGCCGATAATAACGGTCTATTTGCGGAAACGGCCGCGGTTGAGCTTTCCTGTTTTTGCCTTTTTTTACCTGGCCGAACACGCTTTCTACCAGGCCGGTGCGTTTTGGGGCTGCCTCAAGCAGAAGAGTTTTCGGCTTTATCGGATTTCTTTCAGATATTCGGGATTCATCCATAGATCGGACCGGCCGGCCAAAGGTCGCCGTATGGTCTTGAAAAAAATACAAAAAGAGGCTGTGATCGGATAAACATGCGTATTGACCAGAACATTATGGATGGCAAGCTTTCCAGGCTCAAGGCATCACTTAAGGAGATGCAAAGCGTGCTCGTGGCTTTCTCCGGCGGAGTGGACAGCTCTTTGCTGCTGAAAGTGGCCCAAGAGGTTCTCGGAGAAAAAGTGCTGGCCGTAACGGCTGTTTCTCAACTGACCTCCCGGCAGGAAAAGAAAGATGCCGCTGAAATCGCCAAATTGATCGGTGCGGCCCATCTTCTGGTTGATTCTGAAGATTTGGCCGATGCGGTGTTCACGGCCAATCCCCAGGATAAATGCTACCATTGCAAAAAGAGGCGTTTTGGTCTGCTTAAAGAGATGGCCGGAGCAAGAGGGTTCAAGATCGTTGTCGACGGGACCAATCGCGACGATTTCGACGACTATCGCCCCGGGCTGAAAGCGGTCCGGGAACTGGACATTCGAAGCCCGTTAAGTGACGCCGGATTGTGTAAGGAAGAGATTCGTCAATTGTCCCGTCAACTTGGTCTGTCCACTTGGGATAAACCGGCTTTTGCATGCCTGGCCTCCCGGGTGCCGTACGGTTATGAGATCACGGCCGAGAAACTCAAGCAGATCGATGAGGGCGAGATATATTTGCGCCGCCTGGGCATCTGCCGGCAGGTGCGCGTCCGCCACCACGGCGCCGTGGCCCGTCTGGAAGTGGCGCCTCAGGACATCGGCCGTTTTTTGGAAGAAGCGGTTCGTATCCAAATAGCGGAATTTTTCAAAAAGCTTGGTTTCCAATTCGTGGCCCTCGATCTTGAGGGCTATGCCATGGGAAACCTCAATCGGGAAATCATGCCAAAGGAGGGCAACCGGAATGGATAACAAACAGCTCAAAGATCTTATCGCCGGTATTCGGAGCGGTCAGGTGAGCACTGAAGCCGCCCTGCAGTCTTTAAAAAAACTGCCTTTCGAGGATTTGGGATATGCCAAGGTGGATCATCATCGTTGCTTGCGTAACGGTGTCCCGGAGGTTATCTATTGTGAAGGTAAAACCGTCGACCAGGTTAAGGGTATCGTGGAAAGGATGATTCCGCATCACGGCAACATTCTGGCCACGCGTGCCGACAGCCGTGTCTTTGATGGCATTTTGTCCGTAACCCAGGACTGCCAATATCATGAAATGGCCCGCATCGTTGTGGTCAAGCCGCGGCCGGTGGAGGAAGTCGGCCGAATTGCGGTGGTGTGTGCCGGCACTTCGGATATCCCGGTGGCCGAAGAGGCTGTTGTTACGGCGGCAACTCTGGGCAACCGGGTCGATCGTTTGTACGATGTGGGGGTTGCCGGATTGCACCGTTTGCTCAATTCCTGCGAAGATTTGTTCAAAGCCAATGTGGCCGTCGTTATCGCCGGCATGGAAGGGGCCCTGGCAAGCGTGGTGGGCGGCCTTGTCTCCTGCCCGGTGATCGGTGTGCCCACCAGCGTGGGGTATGGGGCCAGTTTCGGCGGGATTGCCGCCCTGCTGAGTATGCTCAACAGTTGTGCTTCGGGGGTCTCGGTGGTGAATATCGACAACGGCTTCGGCGCAGGTTACCAAGCCAGCCTGATCAATAAAATCGCGGTGGGCCATGGCCGGCAAGAGCGGCAAAATCATGGCGAAAAAGAACAGTCGGTCTGTTCTTTGAAGAAAGCCTGCTGAAAAGTTGTTTTGAATATTTTCTGCAGCTCATGGAAGGAAAAAGCGGATTGAAGAGACCATCACCATCACCATCAACGGAAACGGAACGACTATGAAAATTGCCTATTTCGATTGTTTCTCAGGGGCCAGTGGGGACATGATTCTGGGGGCTATGCTGGACGCCGGATTGCCTTTGGCGCATTTGAAGCAGGAACTGGCCAAGCTGGGATTGTCCCATTACGACGTCTGCAAAAACAGCGTGGTCAAAAACGGCATCAGCGGCAGCCAGGCGCTTGTGCACGTGGAGCAGGATCACCACCACCACCATCATCGCCACTTGGTGGACATCATTTCGATTATTGAAAAAAGCACGCTGTCATCGGGCGTGAAAAGGGATG
>JBFFHG010000032.1:0-11014 GCA_041557055.1 Desulfosarcinaceae bacterium | reverse complement strand
ATTTGAAATCTCCCGGGCCCCGTCCATAGATGCGGATTTGATTGCTTCTCATATAAAGCGCCAGGGCCTGGATCATGCACGTGTCGTCACCGAGCCGGCATACGACATTTTCAGGCGATGCGCACTGGCCATTGTCGCCTCGGGCACCGCCAGCCTGGAAGCCGCCATATACGGAATTCCAACTATTATTGTCTATTGCGTATCCGCCTTCAGTTACTGGGTGGGTAAACGCCTGGTAAACGTTCCCCACATCGGTCTGGCCAACCTTATCGCTGAAAAACGCGTTCTTCCGGAACTGGTTCAAAAAGAGGCCTCGGCACCCAATATCGCTGCCGTTGCACATGATCTGATCACCGATCCGGCGGCCTACAAACGAATGCAAAACGAATTGAATGAAGTTCGAAAACGATTGGGCAAAGCCGGCGCCTCGGACAGAGTGGCCCAGATCGCCTGTCGTTTGATGAGGTGTGACGATGCTGTTTAAAAAGGGAAGCCACGCTGAAGGCATAAAATGGCGGTTCATCGGAATGGCCGGCAAGCTTCTGATCGATTTTCTGTTTCTCTTTTCATCAATCGAAAAAAAGGGGTATTCATCCGTTGCCCCGCTGATCGACTCCAGGCGTTTTATCTTCGCTTTCTGGCACTCGCGGATTCTACTGTTGAGCTATATTTACAAGCAACTCAACGCCTCGATTATGGTGAGCAATTCGGCCGATGGCGAAGTTATCGCCCAAGTATTGCAGCGGCATGGTCACAAAGCCATTCGAGGCTCCACCCGCAAGGGCGGCTTGCGGGCGCTCATGCATCAAATCACCGACATGCGCACCCATGGGCGCCCGGGCGTGGTGATTCCCGACGGTCCTCAGGGACCGCGTCACAAGGTCCAAACGGGTATTATCCTGCTTTCGAAAAAAACCGGCTGTCCTATCATTCCGCTGGCATACAGCTCCGAACGACGAAAAGTATTTAAAAGCTGGGATCGTTTCATGCTCCCCTTTCCCTGGGCAAGGGGCATTATTACTTACGGCAATCCCATTGAGGTGCCGGCCCAGGCCGATCCCGATACCATTGAGCATTGTGCCCGTCAATTGGAGCAGGAACTGAATCGCATTACCGCCCTGGCCGATAACCATTTCGGTCACACGTTTGAAATTTAAATGAAATGAAAATTTTATCCGCCCTCACATTTCAGCAGCGCCACAGAGAAATTCTGGCGCTTGTCAAAGATCAGAAATTGCGATTGGCTGTGGCCATGCTATGCATGCTTCTTATGGCCGTCACAGACCTGGCCCAGGCCTGGGTGGTCAGACCCCTGTTTGATGATCTTTTTATAAATAAAAGCAAATGGATGCTGAACCTTTTGCCGGCGGCGGTAATCATCATCTATCTTCTGCGCAGCATCGCCTATTACGGTGAAGCCTATTTTATGGAATTTGTGGGCCAGAATATTATCCGCAAGTTGCGCAACCAGCTTTATTATCGACTGACGGATTTGCCGATCTCATTTTTTCAAAACGAAAAGACCGGTGCGCTGATGTCCCGCTTTACTTACGATGTCAGCATTGTCAAATCCATGGTGTCGACTTCCGTTGCAGCCGTCATTCGAGACACCTTCCGGATTGTCTGCTTGACCGGATACATTTTTTACAGCGATTGGCGCTTGGCCTCATTCATTTTTATCGTACTTCCCATTGCCCTGCTGCCGTTGATCCGACTTGGACGCCGCGTGCGGCGAACCAGCATCGGCATCCAGGAAAACATGGGCGATCTGAGCGCATTGATCCATGAGACCTTCCTCGGCACCAAAGTGGTCAAGGCATTCGGCATGGAAGAGCATGAAAAGAGACGGTTCACCAAAAAAACAAAGAATATCTTCGACCTGGAGATCAAGGCTGCCATAGCCAAAGCGCTCTCTTCGCCGATTATGGAGTTTCTCGGTGGAATTGCGTCTGCCGTCGTCGTGTGGTACGGCGGCATGCGCGTCATTGAAGGCCTTTCAACGCCGGGCACCTTTTTTTCATTCCTGGCGGCCGTGATCCTGCTGTATGATCCGGCCAAAAAGATGACCAAAGTCAACAATGCCATTCAGGAAGGGATGGCCGCCTTCAACCGCATCTTCGATATTATCGAAACCCAATCCGATATTCAGGATCCGCCGGATCCGATTGAGTTGCCAATCCGCCCCCACAGCGTTGCAATCAAGAATGTTCAGTTCAAATACGATAAAGAAACCGTCCTGGATGGTATCAACCTGGAGGTATCCCCGGGACAGACACTGGCTCTTGTGGGCATGAGCGGCGGCGGCAAAACATCCCTGGTAAATCTGATACCGCGTTTTTATGATGTTACCCGGGGCCAGATATTGATTGATGGCCAGGATATCCGCAAAGCATCCATCGCCTCTTTAAGAAAACAAATTGCCATCGTCACCCAAGATCCCATTCTGTTCAATGATTCCATCCGCAACAATATCCGCTATGGCAAACCGGACGCCACGGACGAAGAGCTTTTTGCCGCCGCCAGATCTGCCTACGCCTATGATTTCATAATGAATTTTCCAAAAGAGTTTGACACCTTGGTAGGCGAATTGGGAGGACGATTGTCCGGCGGAGAGAAGCAGCGCCTGTGCATTGCCCGCGCGCTGATCAAGGACGCCCCAATTCTGATATTGGATGAGGCCACCTCATCTTTGGATACCGAGGCCGAAGCTGTTGTTCAAAAAGCCCTGGAAAATCTGATGCGGGGAAGAACAGCGTTCGTCATTGCCCACAGGTTGTCAACTATTCGCAATGCAGACCGCGTGGTGGTTCTGGTCAACGGCCGCATCGCAGAGACCGGCAGCCATGATGACCTGCTGGAACAAAAAGGCGAATACTACAAACTCTATCAAATGCAGTTTCACAACAAGACCCAAGCAAAAACCGTATCAAAGTAACCCCTAACGACAGGGTAAATATCAAAGGAAAATCACATTGGACGTCACCCCGCTTCTATCTGTTATCATTCCGGCATATAACGAACAGGATCGAATTGTCCCGACCTTGGAAAACACCATTGCCTATCTCAAAGGCCAGTCTTACACAAGCGAAGTCATCGTGATCAGCGATGGAAGCAAAGACGACACAGCTCGTGTTGCGCATGAATTCCGAGCCCCGGACCATATTCGCATAAAAGCGCTGGAGTATCACCCCAACCGGGGTAAAGGATATGCGGTGCGCTATGGCATGCTGCAGGGCGAGGGACGTATCGTCATGTTCATGGATGCGGATTATGCTGTTCCCATGGCGTATTGCCAACGGGGGCTGAATTTAATCAACAGCGGGCATGATGTCGCCATCGCCTCCCGCGCCGTTTCAGGTGCAAAAATTCAAGCCAATCAAAATATTTTCAGAAAATTGTCAGCTAAAATATACACCTTCATTCAGAATATTTACCTGGGAATTCACTATCCCGACACCCAATGCGGTTTTAAATTCTTTACCCATGCCGCAGCCCAATCCCTTTTCAGCCGACAAAAGCTGAACAGTGTCATTTTCGATCCGGAAATCCTTTGGCTGGCAAAAATGAATGGGTATCGTGTCGCTGAATTCCCTGTCCAATGGCGACATGTGGCCGATTCCAGAATACAATACGACAGCATACGAAAATCTCTTTTTGTCTTCCAGGAATTGTTCAAAATCAAACGCTTGCACTCGTGATTAAAAGTGCTTTGCGCGCCCCTCTTTTCTTGTTGCACGCAAAACCAGGCCGAGTATTGCGGATAAAACCATCCACACAAGAATAATTGCGTCAAAGCGCAATTCCCCCGAACTCGTCGCGGAGATAAAACAGCCGGCACCGGAAGAATCCGAAGTGGATGAAACATCGGAGATTTGGGAACTGTACCCGAGAGCATCGGACGCACGGTATCCAAGGCCGGAAGGATCGACAATCACACCGTTCCGGACGCCGTCATCATCTTCTTCACCGCCGTCCACCATATGAATGGTGACGGATTTGCGATCAACACTGAAGGAGACCTTTTGTTGATAATCCGGATAGGGAATCCAGCCATCTTCAATACTATACTTATACCATACGGCATCTTCAGGTGCGGGTTCCGACAAGTAGATGGTCAGACTGGTGCTGGTCTCGGCACCCTGCAGCCGGAGTTTGAAACTCAATAGCCCTGTCATTATTTCCGGACGGTTGGCGGCGCTTCCAAGCTCCACATTCTCAGCATCCACTGTTCTGACGGACATTACGTCGGCGCTGCTGGAAAACAGCAGCGCCAGTTGCGGATTGAAGGCATCTGAAGATCCGATCACCATCATGTCAGCAGTGGCGTTCAGATCCGGGTCAATGCTCTCATTGGCGACCTCTTGTTCATTCAGGATCCCGTCCCCGTCATCATCCGCCAAACCGGCAATCAGATTGTCAGTGGTTGTAAATTGACCGGTCGCCGACCATTCAGACGCGCCATTGTGTTCATCATAGAATCTTACCCGCCAGTAATAGGTCGTTTCCGGATCGAGAATCAGTTCGCCAAGGGGCAGACTGGTCAAGTACTGGGCGGATTCATGATCAAAAACGAAATCTGCGCTTTCCAAATTATCCCAATTTGAATTAAGCGCGATTTGATATTGTGTCCGCGCATGTGTGTCCAGATCCGTATCGATAAATGCTTCGGTCATGAGAATCGGCATGACCTCCACGCCTGTTGCGCCGTCAACCGGCTCCGCGAGAATGGGGCGGTCAGGGGCGGCGTTGGCGGGAGCCTGAGAAGGATTCGAGCCGCTGTTATATTCATCAATATTAGAGACACCGTCTCCGTCCAAATCATCGTCGGCATCTATTGCCAATGGGTCCAGTCCATAAAGTGCTTCCCAAATGTCCGGCATGCCATCGCCGTCATCATCGGTGTCCGCATTGTTGCCAACGCCATCATTGTCCGTATCCAGCCATTCGGTTGGATCGCTATCGAATGCATCGATGGCATCATTGTATCCGTCGTTATCGCTGTCCAACACAACTGCGGGAGCGACATATTCAACCTCGTTGGAATTCCCGCTCTCTTGGTCGCCCAGAAAAGCGCGAACGACAAAATAGTAGGTATTCTCCGTCTCCAGATCACCAACCGTGTAGGTTGTTGCCGTGATGGGAGTCTGATTTACGGGATTGGAATAATCGTAGGTGTGGCCGTCCGCGCGCTGATAAAGATTGTATCCATCGGGTGTCGTATCATTTTCGTTCCACTCCAGCGTGACTTGAGCGGCGGCTGATACAACCAGCGGAAAAGCAATCAACAGATAATAGCCAACTGCAAGAAAAATCCTGGCGAAAATATAAAACTGCTGTGGTTTTATCATCGTACATCTCCTGATGTATCTGTCACCGTGCGAACAACGGCCATCAGGAGATGGCGCTTTCGCCCGGCAACCCTGCTGCCATATCCTTTGAACATTCAGGACTTAGGCCAGTGGCTTTGCGTCTCACCCTTTCAAGTGATTTGCCTTTATCGAGCATGGACAACCCAAAGAACAATCTCTAACCGGAGTCACTTAGAGCAATTTGAATGCCATACCCTCATAATTGTTTCCAAAACGAAATAATCACATAAAATTAGAATGTTAAATATGCAGCAGGATTTTATCCAAAAAAAATAACCGCAAAGAGCATTGAAGCGTATTCTTTTCCAAACACCGATAATATTCTTTTGTATACACACGTTAGAAAAATGATTTCAAAACCGTCTATCCAACTCAAAATCAAGCTGGGAAAGGCGTTCTCCCAGAAACAGCGATCGTGTCTTTGAGGGTTGCCCCTCTTGTTTCAACACAATTATCAGCCTGGGGAAAAACTGTTTTGAATCCTTTTCTGATCACTGACAGCTCGGATATCACCCGGTTGGGGTGCAATCCAACGAAGCCCGCCATTGAACCCGTAGCAACGATAAAGATAAAGGGTTCTGACCGGTGACAGGCCGTGGCGCTCTTCTTTAATTGGCCTGGGAGGAAATACAAAAAACGGTTCGGCCATCTCCACGCGCTCAAACACTTCCAGCAATCTGTTGCGGCTGTTTTTGTCGCGGGTTACGCCGATGGCATTCTTACCAATGAGCTCTTCGTCTCGCCACCAATAATCATATACATTGGGTCTGTTCCAGCGGTTGATGGAAACCGTAAATGGTTTGCCGGGCACATAAAACGCGAGTTCACTGGCAATCTGATAACGCAAGCCGAAGATAAACGTATTCTCAGGCCGAGACATCGACCTTTGGAATTGGGCCACTTTTGCACCCAAATCATCCCAACCGCGAAGTTCGTAAATGGTGCGATCTTTTGCCTGGGGGATGGGCAGGATCGGCCAATGCACATGGATGAGCACAACAAATGTTAAGAAAAAGGCACTGCCCCAGGCCCAACGCCACCACTTTCTGCTTCGACTCTTCGATGGAGCATCCCGGCAAGACTGTGAAGAACCGCCCCATAATGCGGCCGCAAGCACACAGGCCGTCAAATAGCCTGCGCACGGCCAGTTTCCATAGACGCGGGTATGAAGACTTAGCAAGGCGAATCCGGCGACCATGGGAAGAGAGGTCGATAAAAGAAAAAAATAGATCCAGTTGTCAATTGCTTGACGGTGCCTTGCCACCCAGAGCCATCCGGCGCAGATGATGCCGAAAACAACGGGCGTTAAGAGCCCCACCTGAGAACCGACATATTCGCCCAGGTATTTCCAATGTAATGTAAAGCCTTCGTTGGCGCCCCCCAAATAAGCCACATGGCGAAAAGAGTTCCAGTTATTGGCCGCATTCCAGGCAATCACCGGCATAAACATCACCACACCCAAAATACAGCCGATATAAGGCCTGAAAGCGATTAACCTTGTTCTGCAAACCGGGGAGGTCAAGCCAAAGATAAAAACAAAGGGCAAAAAGAGGACCATGGTATACTTGCTGAGCATGCCGAACCCGAACCATAGCCCCCCTGACATCCAATGGCGCCATTGATTGTCCTTAAATCCGCGGGCCACATGATAACTGGCGCCGGCCCAGGCCGCGCCTTGGAGGCCATCGGCGGTGGCCAACAGGGCGCCAACGTTAAAAATAAAAATTGACTGGCTCAAAATCGCTGTCTGCCAGGCGATACGATCAGAAAACCAATGTTTTGCCATCATAACCAGATAGATGGAGGCAACGGCCATGGAAACAATCGAAGGGAGCCGAACCGCCAGTTCGGTGTGGCCGCAGATAAACGTAAAAAACCTGATTGCCCAGGCAATCATAGGTGTTTGATCATGGTAGCCCCAGGCCAGATGGCGCGACCATTGCCAATAATTGGTTTCATCGGGGGTCAATAAAATGGATTGGGCATAAAAAATTCGCGCAACCGTACATAATCCGATAAGTATCCATGAAAATAGGATATAGTGATTTCGCTCGTGATTGATCATGGGCCCTGCATTACTGACGTCGAAACTAAAAGTCAAGCCATTTGAGCATGCCGGCTCATCTCCATGGCACGGCCCTATGCATTCTCGGGACTTGTTTGATCGAGTGTAAAAGAGAAGACAGTTCCCCGGCCGGGCTCCGTATCCACATCCAGCCGGCTGTTGTAGGACTCGAGAATGCGATGAACAATTGAAAGCCCCAAACCGGTGCCTTGAGCCTTGGTGGTATAGAAAGGGTCAAAAATAGACTGCACCACATCCGGCGGCATGCCGCAGCCATTATCGCGAACCTGAATTTTAACCGAAGAGTTTTTAAGAATAAGCGTCTTAATCTCGATTTCGCCGTTATCTTCAATTGCCTCGGCTGCATTCAGCAAAAGGTTCCAAAAAACCTGACTTAAATGGGTGGGGTCTACCAACACCCAGATATTGGGCAGCAAGCGTTTTTGCAACCTGAATTTTTTGGAATGAATGGAGTCTCTTCCAAAAAGATCGGTGATTTCACCAATGGCTTCATTCAGGTTGATCTTTTCCGGCTTACCGGCCGGCGGCCGGGCAAAAAAGAGAAAATCATTGACCAAGGTGCTCAGCCGGTCGGTCTCTCTCAATATAATCGCCATCAAACGCTCATGATCAGCATCGTATCGCAAATCATCCTTGAGCATTTGAATCGATCCCACCAGAGAGGCCAGAGGGTTCTTGATCTCATGGGCCAATCCGGCAGCCATTTCCCCCATGTAAGCCATCTTCTCCACCCGTTTGAGGTTGGCCTCCATGGCTCGCAGCTCTATTTGGCTCTTTCGGTTCTGTTCCGTCAGCAAACCGCTGAGAACGGCAACAGCAAAACATGCGGCGGTGGTGATCAGAATCCTGAAAAGGATAGTGGACCACGTTAGCCCTAAATTGGCCAATTCCGAAGCATCTTCAAAAGGAAGGTAGATGGATGATGTGGAAAATTCCAACAGTATTAGGATCGCATAAAAAGCACTGCTTAACCCGGCTACAAAAATCCCTCCTCTGAAAAACAGGATCATGCTGGCATAGATGATAACGACGAGATAAAGAAAGGAGAAAAAACTGAAAAAGCCGCCTGTAATGAAAATGATCAGGGTGACAATAAGCGTGTCAATAGCGAATTGGAGGTAGGTAAACAAAACTTGACGTTTGATATGCTTGGATATGAAAGCATAAACCAGGGAGATAAAAAATATAAATGCAATCAAATAATAAAGTACAATAATATAGGTAAGATCTGATGCTTTGTCACTTTGATAATGGGCGTAAAGGGTCGATCCCAGCAAAATGGCGGAAAACAGGACCCGAACTATCATCAGCCATAAAATTTTGTTGGAGATATCCGTTATGGAATTTTTAAAGTACAACGCTTTATTCTGAAAAGCTCGAATTTAACAATAAAATCGCCTTCAAATCATTTCCCTGCAGATCAGGAAATCGCGCCCGCCATTTTGAATATCGGCAGATACATGGAAACAATAAGACCGCCGACAATGACCCCCAAAAAGACAATCATCATGGGCTCGATCATGGCCGTAAGGTTTTCAACGGCCTGATCCACCTCTTCGTCATAAAAATCGGCGATCTTTTCAAGCATGGCATCCAGTGCGCCGGTTGATTCGCCCACCGCGATCATCTGGCAAACCATCGCCGGAAATACGCCGCTGGTTTGCAAAGGGTCCGCCATGGTCCGCCCCTCAGCAATACCCGTACGCACATTGTAAATGGCATTCTCGACGACACGATTACCGGCTGTTTTTGCAACGATGTCCAGGGCCTCCAATATGGCCACGCCGCTGGAGAGCATGGTTCCCATGGTTCTGGTGAATTTGGCCACCGCCACCTTGCGCAGAAGCATGCCAAATACCGGCAATCTGAGAGCCAAGGCATCGACGCTGACTCTGCCCTTGTCGGTTTTATAGTATTTCTTAAAAGCAATGACAAACAGGATAACGGCTAAAATAATCCAATGAACTTTTGATTTTACAAAGTCACTCAGGGCGATGACCATAAGTGTGGGGGCGGGAAGCGTGCTGCCGAATTCCGCAAACATGTCCTGAAATACGGGGATCACGAAGATAAGGATAACGGCCACAACAATAACGGCCACGGCCACGGTTATGGCCGGATAGACCATGGCACCTTTGACTTTTCGTTTCAACCGGGCGGCCTTTTCCATATAGGCGGCCAAACGTTTTAAAATAACATCCAGGATACCGCCGGCTTCACCGGCCGAGATCATGTTCACAAAAAGATTATCAAAATGCTTGGGGAATTTTTTCAGAGAGTCTGCCAAGGTGGTTCCGCTTTCAACGGAATCCTTAATCTCCTTGAGCATTTGCTTGAAGCTGGCATTCTCTTGTTGGGATTGGAGGATGTCCAGACACTGGATGATGGGCAGCCCCGCATCAATCATGGTGGAAAATTGACGCGCAAAGATAATGACATCTTTCTCTTTTACTTTGGGCTGCAGGAACTTCACGTTCTCAAAAAGATCCTTGGGTTTCTTTTTGATCTTATTGGGAACAATTCTGAGGCGATTTAAATGTGCCCGAACGGCATCTTCACTGGGGGCCTCCAATTCCCCTTTCTGAATTTGATTATTTCGGTTTTTACCTTCCCAAAGATAAACCGTCATAGTCCTCCCCCCGGCGATTTTAGGCATCCAATATGCGATTTTTTATGTGATTTTAGTATCATAAACTCATTCATCCGACAACAAGATTTATTCTGCCCGCAATTTGGACCGAAAATCCCAAACCAATTTTGGGATGCAATATCCATACCGTCATCTCGACCACCACCACATCTGCCAGCGCCTGCCCCAACCGGCCGGCAGCTTTCTCACCCGCACCATAACCAATGGATATTGCTTGCCAAAGGCAATCAAAAAAGCGTATTCTAAAAAATACAAAAATGAAACCAAAGGTATTCATGGAAAAAAATACTTCTCAACGTTCAGATCATCAGGCCTCAGCCTTCGGGCCATTGACGATCATCACCACCCATATCAATGCGGATTTTGACGCTTTGGCGTCGCTGCTGGCGGCCCAGAAACTCTACCCGGGGGCCCTGGTGGTCTTTCCAGGCTCTCAGGAAAAGAACCTGCGCGATTTTTTTATCCAATCAATGGTATACCTCTTCAATATAGCGGAAGTCAAAGATATCAATTTGTCAGAGGTCAAACGCCTCGTGCTGGTGGATACGCGCCGGGCCGACCGCATTGGAAAACTGGCTGAAGTATTACAAAATTCAGACTTGGAAATTCATATCTTCGACCACCATTCCGATACAGAAGGCGATATAAAAGGAGGATTCGAGATCTGCCGGCGGACCGGCGCAACGGTTACCCTGTTGACCGAAATCATTCTTCAAAAAAGAATTCCCATAACCCCCGAAGAAGCCACCATCATGTGCCTGGGTATCTATGAGGATACGGGGTCGTTCACTTTTTCATCAACCACCCCTGAAGATTTGCAGGCGGCCGCATCCTTGTTGTCCGTTGGCGCCAACGTCAATGTCGTGGGCAATCTGATCGCCAGAGAGATCAGCCCGGAGCAGGTCGGCT
>JBFFHG010000031.1:0-11055 GCA_041557055.1 Desulfosarcinaceae bacterium | reverse complement strand
TAACATAAGCGGTATAGCGGGATCGCATGAGCGCTTCGGCTGTGGGTGCGATTTGCGCGCCTTGAACAAATGGATTGCAGCAATCGGTGAAGGCCCGGGCGCTGCCGCAGGGACATAATTCCATGGTCCATCTCCTGGTTGATCTGTAATTAAATCTGGCGCATTCTACACAGGCGCCTTTTGTTGTCAAGAGGTCAAAGGCATCGATTTTCTTGAATCAACCGGTCAAGATGTGTACAATGCGCTCCAAGTACATTGGAAAAGGCTCAAAATATTCTCTCAGGCCAGGAGAAAGGCAGTGGGGGAGCAATGCCCATTTGCCGCATTGAATCCGCCGCCCCGATACGCTAAAATAAAAACAGGCTGGAGAGGAAGGTCTCAAACCAAAAATTGGATGACAATCGGGCCATGACCGAAACCTTCACAATCACGTATAAATTCAACCTTCAAGATAACAGCGAAGAGGTCTTTGACCTGATCTTCGATGCCGAAACCGTGGAATTGGTCAACGACCACCGGATTCCGCCGCCGCCATGGACCGAGTTGGAGCATCACCAATGCCCGCACTGTCCGCTGACACCTGAAACCCACCCATTTTGCCCGGTAGCGCTGAATCTGGTCATGGTCATCAACCGCTTTGACCGCCTGATGTCCTTTGACCGGGTATTGGCCAAAGTCATCAATACCGAACGCAAAGTGGCCCATAGCACCTCGGCGCAGGAAGGCATCAGCTCGCTCATGGGGCTGCTCATCGCCGGCAGCAGTTGCCCGCTGACACACTTTTTCAAACCAATGGCCAGGTTTCACCTGCCTTTTGCCAACAAAGAAGAGACGTTATGGCGGGCTGCAGCCACTTTTTTACTGGCCCGCTACTTTACCGCGAGTGGTTTGAAAGAATCGGACATCAACCTCAATGGTCTGGTTAAAATCTATGATGATGTCGCCCGCCTGAACGATTACATGGTGGAGCGGGTGCGCTCAGCCACATTAAAGGATTCGGCGGTCAACGCATTGGTCCATTTGGATGTGTTTGCCAAATTTCTAACACCGCCCCTGGAGGATTCATTTAATCAGATCAAACATATTTTCGCCCCTTTTCTTGGACACCGGCCGTCGCGAAAAAAAAGCCGCGATTCAAAACGATGTTAAAAACAGAGCCCCTTGCATTACCGTATAAGGAGAAAAATTCCATGCCGCTCATTTCAAAGAAGCCTCTCGATATGCCCCTGCTGATCCAATCCGCCGCCATATTGATTGCTGTCGCAATTTTCAGCAGTTGCGCGACCTTAAATCAGATCGTTCAAAAACCCATTGTCTCTTTCAACAGCATGAACATAACCAACGCCGATCTTGTTCAAAGCACGGCCGTTTTCAATTTCGATGTCAAAAACCCCAATCCCATCGGCATTCGGGCCAACCGCATCACCTATGACCTGAAACTCAACGGCCGCGATTTCGTCAACGGACAACTGGACCAGGGGATTACCCTGGCGGCGGGCAGCACCAGCAGTCTGCAAGTTCCAGTCACCCTGCCCTATCTGGATTTTTTTGAATCCCTCACGCAATTGTGGCGCACCAAAAGCGCCGATTACGCTCTCACCGGCGGTTTTGCCGTAGGCCCCTTCACCATTCCGTTTCAGGCCCATGGCACCTTTGATCTGCCCAAAATGCCCAAAATATCCCTGGAGGCCATTGAGATCCAAAAATTGTCTCTGCTGGGCGCCAAACTGAACTGCCGGCTGCATATGGACAACCCCAATTCATTCGACCTGCTGTTCAAACGCATGGATTACAATCTGAATCTGGGCGGCACCGCCTTTGCCCAGGCCAGTGCGCTGCCCCAGAGCGCCATTGGCAAAAACAGCAGTTCGGTTATCAATTTTGCATTCGACGTTTCTTTTGCCCAACTCGGCCATACGGCTTATCAGTTGCTTCAAGGCGCCAAAACGGACTTCACCCTGGATGGCGGATTGGTATTTGACGAACCTCAGCGTGGAGAACGCAAAGTGCCATTCAATTTGTCTGGTAAAGTGCCCTTTTTGAAATAATTTTGCAAGATAGACCCGCCGTTTGGGATGGCGTCTGTCAATCTTCAGGGTTACCCCTTGCATAAAAAACGGCTCTGCTGGGGACTTTTTCCGGCAGTCCCTTTCCCAGGGGTTGCCAAACACCGGCAAAGTTGGCATTAATAGGCCATGATTCTGGTTATAGGAGAAATTTTAATTGATCGCTTCCCCGGTTATGAGCGCATCGGGGGGGCCCCTTTCAACTTTGCCTTTCACCTCAAGCAAATGGGATTGCCGGTGCGATTTTTGACGCGCATCGGGCAAGACGAGTATGGCCGCCAAATCCTTCGCATGCTGCAAGATAAAGGTTTCAGAAGCGAAGATATTCAGACGGACGCCCATCACCCCACCGGCAGGGTGGATGTCTCCCTGGACCCGGAAGGTGTGCCTCAGTTCAATATCTGCAACGATATGGCTTACGATTACCTCGACTTGTCATCGACGGCCGACAGCGAACTGTCTTCGGTGCAAATGATCTACTTTGGCACTCTGGTTCAGCGCAGCACCCATGGATACCGGCAAATTCAACAATTTCTGGAGCGCACCAGCCCGCCGACCCGCCTTTTTTGCGATATTAATTTACGCCCGCCGCATATCCGTGCGGAAGCAATTGGATCGTCGCTGCACCATGCCGATCTTTTGAAATTGAACCTGGATGAACTGACCCAAATCAGCAAAGTGAACAACGGCCCTCACCAGGAAGCAGAAGCAATCGATTGGCTGATGCAATCCTTCGGCATATCCCAGATCGCCTTGACCCTGGGGGATCGAGGCAGCAAAATAGCCACCGCCCATCAGACGATTGCTTCACAACCGCCTCAAAACGTTCCCATCGTGGATACGGTCGGCGCCGGTGATGCCTATGCATCCGTCTTTGCGGCTGGATACCTGAAACATCTTTCCGTCCAACTCACCCTTGAACTGGCCACCGATTTTGCGGCCCATATTTGCGGTCAGGCCGGCGCCGTGCCTTCAGATGATGCATTCTACCGGATTCTGCGCCGAAAAATGAACGCTTGATTGCGCACCGCGACAATGAAAAGGACAAACCATGAAGCATAACCGACCTTATATTCAGATGTTCAGCATCCACGGCTTGGTGCGTTCGGTCAATATGGAGTTGGGCAGGGATGCTGATACAGGCGGACAAATCAAGTATGTTGTCGAATTGGCGAAACGTTTAAGCCAACGCGATGATGTGGGGCGCGTTGACCTTTTTACCCGTTTGGTGAGCGACAAACGGGTCTCTTCCGATTACGCCCAACCCGTGGAACCCCTCAACGAAAAGCTGAACATTATCCGAATTCAATGCGCCGGCCGTCAATATATACGCAAGGAGCTGCTCTGGCCGCACCTGGATGAATATATCGACAAAACCATAAAATTTATCAAACGCGAAAACGCCATTCCCGATATCGTGCACGGCCACTACCCGGACGCCGGATTGGTGGCCATGCAGCTGTCCAATGTTTTCGGTCTGCCGTTCATCTATACGGGCCACTCCTTGGGGCGCTGCAAGCTGCAAAAACTGCTCAACGACGGCATGGCGCATTCTGAAATCGATAAAAAGTTCAAGATCAATCGGCGTATTGAAGCTGAGGAAAACATTCTGGCCAATGCCGACTTGGTGATTACCAGCACGCAACATGAAATTGATGAACAATATGAATTGTACCGCAACAAATCCATCCCCCGGTACAAGGTCATCCCCCCGGGCATCGGTATCGAAAAATTCTATCCGTTCTACCACGACATTCTGGAAGACAACCCCCTGGAGGACAATCTAAAGGCTGAAAATTCCCGCTATGCCCAGGCTTCCATGCTCAACGAGTTGGACCGCTTTTTTATACATCCGGACAAGCCCATGATTCTGGCCCTTTGCCGACCGGATAAACGCAAGAATATCAGCGGCCTTATTCAATCCTATGGTGAGGATCTTGACCTGCGGGCCATGGCCAATCTGGCTATCTTCGCCGGTATTCGCAAAGATATCAACACTATGGAAGAAAATGAACGCGATGTGCTTACCCGCATGTTGTTGATGATGGATAAATATGATCTGTACGGAAAAATGGCCATTCCCAAAAAACACGATTTCGAGCACGAAGTTCCGGCCCTGTACCGTATTGCAGCCGAAAAAAGAGGCGTGTTCATCAACCCGGCCCTGACCGAGCCGTTCGGTATCACCCTTCTGGAGGCTTCGGCCAGCGGCCTGCCCATTGTGGCCACCAATGACGGCGGTCCAAACGATATTGTCCGGAACTGCAAAAACGGCATCCTCGTAAACCCCAGCGAACCTAAAGCCATCGCTTCGGCCATTCGGAAAATCATCAGCGACAGTCAATTGTGGGAAAAATATTCCAAAAACGGCATCCTCAATGTCCGCAAACACTACACCTGGGAAAGTCACGCACGCATCTACGCCGAACAGATCCAAAAACAGATCTCCTCGAAAAAATTCTTAAAAATGGACACGGTAAAACCTGTCAACGCCATCGGACGGCGACTGCACCAGCTCAGCTATCTGCTGGTCACGGATATCGACAACACCCTGATCGACGATGACAACGCCAGCCTGGAAGAATTGTTGCATATTTTGAATCGAAACCGGGAACGCATCGGTTTCGGCGTCGCCACCGGACGCACCATAGAATCCACCCGGACCATCCTGGACCGATATGGCGTGTCCACACCGGACTTCATTATCAGCTCCGTGGGCAGTGAAATCTACTACGGGTCGGAAGAGCTGCCCGAACAGGGCTGGTTCACCCACATTGCCGCCCAGTGGCAACGCGATAACATCAAGCGGTTGCTCGAAAATTTTGAATTTCTCGAATACCAGGAGGAAAACACCCAGCGTAAATATAAAATCAGTTATTACATGAAACCCGGCAAAGACCACATCGCAAAAATCCATGCAACGCTCCTGCATCACAAATGCCGATACAACCTGATTTATTCCCATGATGAATTCCTGGATATCCTGCCTTTCAGAGCTTCCAAGGGCAAGGCCATCCGCTATCTGAGCTATAAATGGGAAATTCCTCTCAAGAATTTCCTGGTTTGTGGCGATTCAGGTAATGATGAAGAGATGCTGCGCGGTGAGCCCAGTGCTGTGGTGGTCGGCAACTACAGCCATGAACTGACAGTCCTGAAAGGCAGTCGCAATGTTTATTTCGCTCAATCCCCGTGCGCCGGAGGCATTATCGAGGGATTGCGGCACTACCGGTTTATCGAAGCCAGTAAAGGAAATTGATCCATGGGCATTCAGAACAAAATCAATTTAATCACCTATCCGGACAGCTTGGGCAGCAATTTATTGGAACTCCATTACGTGTTGCGCCGCTATCTTTCAGACGCCGTCGGGGGCATCCACCTGCTTCCCTTTTACCCCTCCTCCGCCGACCGCGGTTTTTCACCGTTGACCTATGATGAAGTCGATCCGACCTTCGGTACCTGGGAAGATGTGGATATGATCGGCCGGGACTTCGATCTGACCTATGACTTCATGGTCAACCATATCTCCCGCCAATCGATTTTTTTTAAAGACTATATCGACAAAGGCACCGAATCGGAATATGCGGACATGTTCCTGACCTTTAACAAATTGAGCCCCACCGGAGAGATCGACGCAGAGACGTTGACCAAAGTCTACACCCGCAAACCGCGACCGCCCTATACGGTAATTCACCGCGCGGACGGGTCCAGGGAAAAGATATGGAGCACCTTTGACTACGAGCAGATCGATCTGGATCTGAAATCGCCTAAAACCAAAGAAGTGATGCGCAAATTCCTGATCCGCCTGGCGCGGACCAATGCCAAAATGATTCGCATGGACGCCATTGCCTACACCACCCACGATCTGGGCACCAACTGTTTCTTTCTCGAACCGCAAATCTGGGAAATCATGGAGTGGCTCAAAGAATATATCACCCCCTTTGACACCATCATGCTGCCCGAAGTCCATGAGCACTATAGCTACCATCTCAAAATCGCCGCCGAAGGCTATTGGACCTATGACTTCGCCCTTCCCATGCTGGTGCTGCACACCCTTTTCAACCAGACCAGCGAACGTCTCAAGCATTGGTTTCGAATTTGTCCACGGCATCAATTAACGACCCTGGATACCCATGACGGCATGGGGGTGGTGGATGTTCAGGATCTTCTGACCCCCGAAGAGATCGAGACCACCTTGAGCTGCTTGCAGGAAAAGGGCTGCAATACGCGCAAACTCTACTCAGGCAGCGAATACCAGAACCTCGACGTCTACCAGGTCAACTGCACCTATTACTCAGCATTGGAGTGTAAAGACGACGCCTATATCGCCGCCCGCGCCATTCAGTTTTTCGCGCCGGGGATTCCTCAAGTTTACTACGTGGGCCTTCTGGCCGGCGAAAATGATTACGAACTGCTGGAACGCACCAAAAACGGTCGGGATATCAACCGTCACAACTACACCCTGGACGAAATTGACAAAGAGATCCAAAAACCCGTGGTCCAGCGCCTTTTGCGGCTCATGGAATTCCGCAACAGCTACCCAGCCTTCAACGGCCAGTTTGTCATCAACGATGTGCCGGACAACCAGTTAAGCCTTACCTGGACCCAGGCGCCTTTTCACTGCACGGCCCATATCGACCTGACGACCTGCGCAGTTGAGATCAGGCATTACAATATCCACAATCGTCGCACGGAGACCTTTGCGGTATAAGGTGCGTTGCCCGTCAACTCAAGATGATGTCAACCGATCAGTTGGAGGATTGGAAGCTGCCCCTACTTGAGAAAAAATCAAAATGGACCGCATGACCTGGCGGATAACGGACTAGCGGGCCACGAATCTATCAGAAAAATCAATGGGCAACTCCAGGCGAAACAGAGCTCCCTGACCAAGCTGGCTTTCCAGGCAGATATCGCCGCCCATGGTGCGGGCCAGGATACGGGCCGCCGCCAACCCCAGACCATGGCCATTGCGCGCCACACGGGCATCTGATTGGACCTGTTTGTATCGATGAAAAATCAACTCGTGATGGGAACTCTCGATGCCGGGGCCATCATCACGCACCGCAAGGATAAAAAAGTCGCGAAGGCATGCCAGATGAATCAACACCATGCGGCGGCGGTATGACAAGGCGTTTCTAAACAAATTTGCGGCAATCTGGCGAAACTTGGTTTCATCCTGGGTTATCCGGATCCCGGACGCCGCGGCGTGCACGTCCAGGCGGACCCCCTGGCGGGCCAGATAACCCAATTGAGCATCAACGCCTTGAAAATCCGGCACTCTTGCAAATAAATCCGGCGCATGGGTTTCGACCGTTTCCACCAGAATTTGCTTCAGAACGACCTCGGGCTGGAAGGCGCGGCAATCGAAGCAATCAGACTCGGCCCGGCCGACCTCCAGCAAATCCCAAAGCATGGCACGGGCTTTGAGTGAGCTGCGCAAAATGCGCTGCAACCCTTTCATCTGCCGATTTTCCTGGTCATCCTCGGCCGATTGCTGTTTAATGAGCATGCGGGCGTTGGTTTCGATCACACTCAACGGGTCCTTGAGTTCATGGATCAGGAATTCAACATTGAGCTGCCGAAAAAAAGAGATTTCTCCGGCGGACTCATCCGGTTTCCGGTCATCCGTTTGGCCATCTTCTACCATTGCATTCACCCGCTAAAGGTTATCACCCTGATGCTGCATAAAAAACTGTCACAATTTTTCTTCCCCCTTGACCTGACAAGGAAGGATGCCATTGCCGTCGTGCAAAATATCTTCAAGTTTATACTCCAGGTCCAACAACCGCTGCAAATTGCGCTCGATGCGTTCATGGATGCGCTGCCATTTGGGATCGTTTTGGCAGGAGGCGCCCTTCTCAAGCAGGCGGATCGAAGCGGATAAAACCGCCAAAGGCGTTTTGAGTTCGTGGGAAAGCTGGTGAATCATGTGGCCCCAGCAATGATCAAGGGGCCCGACCGGTTCAAAGGCCTTTCCCAGGGCGGCATTGATCCCGGCGTTTTCAACCGGCAGGGCCACCAAGCCGGCAACGGCGCACACCGTTTCAACATCCTGGAAATCAAACAGGCCGTCGCGCTTATTCACCAAAAACAACACACCGATGATGCGATCCCGCCTGCGCAGGGGAACACTCAACACATTGCGCGCCTCAAACAGCCATTGGTCATCCACCATTTTAAGGCGATGGGGGCTGTGGACATCGTCGTCCACCATCAGGGGTTTGCCTGTGTGATACACATGACCGGCCACCCCCCGGTCGATTGGAAATCGAAGGGACTTCAACCTGCCCGCAACCGCAGGATCGGCAAATGAGGCCGCCTGAAAGAAAAATTCATCGGCCTGCGCATCCGCCAAAATCACCGCCACCCCCTCCACTCTCATCAAAACCCGTGTCATCCGAGAAACAGCGTCCAACAGCGCATCCAAATGCTCAAACCGGTACAGAGCGTCGATTATGCGTACCAAGAGACGCCGGCCGCGCTCTGTGCGCCGCTTGCGGGTTATATCCCGCAAGGTCATCACCATGCCGGCCGGACTTTGGTCAGCGCCAAACAGCAGGAGGGCGTCCATGACCACATCCACCCGCTTTGCGCTCTTGTTCAGCCGCCAAGTTCGAAAACCGTGCAGCACCTTTTCCTGCAAAAGCTTGCGCAGCATGCTATTTGTCGCCTTTTCTTGGCTAGGCGGCACAAAATCAAGGGGTTTGCCTTTGATATCACCCAACCGCCATTCAAAAACCCTTTCAAAATCCGAATTGCAAAAGGCCACCCGATCCGCCCGATCCAGAATCACCGCAGGATCGGATAAAAACCCGAGGACTTTCCGCCAGAGGCCTGAACTTAGGGTGTTCACAGCCCTTGAATCAAAATGAATCGTATTTATGTCCGGCATGAAAAGTTCATCGGCCCTGGATATTTCAGGCAGTGGGTTGAGGGTGATCAAAAACCGGGGCAAATTTCGCACGTCGCATTGGAACCAATGTGATTAATTTGCCGCAGCGTGTCAAGCTTAAAGCTTTTCCAGCAAACATCTCCCCGGGATGCGGGTCAGGCGGCGCAAACATGCATTCCACACATAACTTGACATCCAAGGCGCCGCCGCATAAAAGAATTTGGGCCGGGAATCCCATGATATTTAAAGGTTAATTTTACCAACTGAATAATTTGGGTTCGCAAACCTTGATTCAAAGATAACAACACAACCGCCATGCTGTTTACCACTCCCATTTTTTTGTTTGTTTTTCTGCCGGCACTGATTTCGGTCTATTATGCGCTCAAGATTCCGGCAGGCAACAGGTTTCGAAATATCTTCCTGCTGCTGGCCAGCTACATCTTCTACCTTTTCGGGGCCGGTCAATTCGCCTTGATTTTGCTGGCCTCCAGCTTTGCGGACTATCTTCTGGGCCTTATCATCGGCCGCTATCGATCCACGGCCAAATTGTGGGTTTCGCTGTCGGTGGCCGTCAACCTGGGGTTGTTGGGCTATTTCAAATATACCAATTTTTTTATCGCTGAATTCAATGCCGGGCTTTCCCTCTGGGGTTGCCCGCCCCTGGACTGGCCTTACGTCGCCTTGCCCATCGGCATCTCCTTTTTCACCTTTCAAAAAATCAGCTACATCGTGGATGTCTACCGCCGTCACACCCGGCCCCTGGCCGATTTCTTCGATTTTGCCCTGTATGTGGCCATGTTTCCGCAGTTGGTGGCCGGTCCCATTGTGCGTTTCAAGGATATCCGGCAACAACTCCAACGGCGGACCGAATCATGGGAAAAATTTTACGCCGGCGCCCTGCGCTTTTGCTGGGGACTATCCAAAAAGGTCCTCATTGCCGATGCCTGCGGTCAGATTGCCGACACGGCTTTCGGTCTTGACACCGCCCTGCTGGATACCAAGACAGCCTGGCTGGGTGCCCTGGCCTATACCTTTCAGATATATTTCGATTTTTCAGCCTACTCCGACATGGCCATCGGCCTGGCGCGCCTCTTCGGCTTTGAGTTGCTGGAAAATTTCAAGCGTCCCTACGCTGCCGTCAGCATCACCGATTTCTGGCGGCGCTGGCACATCTCCCTGAGCCGCTGGTTCAAAGATTACCTTTACATCCCTTTGGGGGGTAACCGCAAGGGGCGGGGGCGCACCTGCTTCAACCTGCTGGCGGTCTTCACCCTCTGCGGTCTATGGCACGGCGCCGGTTGGACCTTTGTTGTATGGGGGCTTTACCACGGCCTGCTGCTGATCCTTGAGCGGGCCACGGCCATGCGCAATATGACCGCCGGGCAATGGGCCTGGCTGAGGCGGCCATTGACCTTTGTCCTGGTGGTTTTCGGATGGGTGGTGTTTCGAGCCGAATCCCTGCCCGCCGCCGTGGACTATCTGAAAGCCATGCTGGTCCCCCTGGATCTGCCCCTGTCCTATGAGATTTTTACGGTCCTGCACCACCGCAATATCGCCTTTTTGGTCATTGCGGCCGTCAGCACTTTGGGCGCTTTCCGACTGCCCACCTGCGACTCCCTGATCCAGTGTCACGGGGCGCTGCGCACCGTTATCAGCATAGTCGTCATCCGGGTCATGCTGCCCTATTGCGCTGCTTTTATCCTGACCGGGGCCAGTCACCCCTTTATCTATTTCAGGTTTTGATCCCATGAAAAAAAACGCTTCTAAAGCGCCCATGTTCATTCGCCCGCTTTTCAGCGCGCTCTTTTTGGCTGCGCTGCTGGCACCCGCCGTCCTGAGCAGCGTGATGAGCACCAGCGGGACCGCATCCAAAGGTCCAACAAACCCGACGCCCTCCCTGCCGACCCTTAAAACCCTTCTGGAACCCGGATATTACCAATCCTGGACCCATTTTGCCGATACCTGCCTCACCGCGGATCACACCCTGACCCAATTGAAGAGCTGGCTCGATTACAAGCTTTTTGCCACCACCGACGTCCAGGGGGTCTATGTGGGCCGTAACGGATGGCTCTTTGACCAGGGCTCCATTGATGATTTTCG
>JBFFHG010000030.1:0-11290 GCA_041557055.1 Desulfosarcinaceae bacterium | reverse complement strand
GGATGGTTTTAAAAAAATGACCCGATTTCGATTTTATGCGGCAATGATTTGGCTGACCCTGGCAATGCCGTTGGCGGCCGGGGCGGCGGTGTACCGCATTCCGTTGAAGGATTTCCTGGCGGTGGACATCGTCCATCTGCAGGGCACCTCGGACAGTACCGAAGCGCGCGAAGACAGCATTCCCGTTGGGTCGCGCTGGCAGGTGCTGCGGGCGGTGCTGCGGTTTGATTATGTTTGTTCGAGCGCCCTGTTGCGGGAGGCTTCCCGTCTGAATGTGATGATCAACAACTACCCCGTGGGCCAGATCCAGTTGGAGTCCCTCGCGCCGAAAGGCCGCGCCGAAATCGAGATCGAACCGGCGCGCCTGCCGCCCGGCTACAACCGTCTGGTGTTTTCGGTCACTCAGCACGGGGTCCGGGGCGAATGCGAAGACCCCACACTGCCGGAACTCTGGACCCGGATCGATCTGACCACGGCCGAGCTGGAATTGGATGTGGCGCCCAGACCCGTGCCGGCGCAACTCAGCTCGGTGGGGACCTTTCTTTTTGATTCCCGGGATCTGATTGCAGACACCGTTCACATCGTCGTTCCGGAAATCACCCCGGCCTATCTCAAGCGCGCCGGCCTGGCCGCAGCCGGTGCGGCTTTACGGCGGGAATACCGTCCGATCCTGATCACCTTGTCCGACCGCCTGGCCGCAGACCGAGACAACCTGGTGATCGGACCGCTGAAATTTCTGGAAACCCTGGGACTCCAGGGCCCCGCGGGGATCACCGGCGCCATGCTGGGCATTGCGCCGCTCTCCCTGCCCCGCGGGATGGAAACGCAAGCGGCAGGGACCGATCCCTTTCATGCCGTGGTGTACCTGAGCGGAACCACCGACGCCGAACTGGACCGCGCTGCCCGGGCCTTCAGTCTGCTGTCCACGCCGTTCCCTCCCGAGCCCGGCGTTGCTGTGCGGGAAGTGGTTGAACCACCGTTGACAAGCTACCGGCGCCAAAACGGTGTGGGGAGCGGCCGGGATTACAGCCTGGCTTCCCTGGGGTTTGAAACGACCACCTTTCAAGGCGCCCATCCGCAACCGCGCGGATTTTCCTTCCGGCTGCCCTCGGATCTGCACATCGAACCCAACCACCCGCTGACGCTCTCCGTGGACTTGGCATATGGCAGCGGGATGCGCGCGAACTCCGCGGTCAATGTCAGGGTCAACGGAAAATTCATGGCGGCCATACCACTGGACAACCCGGTCGGCGGCACCTACCGCGGTTACAAGGTGCAAGTGCTCAGTTCGATCCTGCGGCCGGGGATCAACACCATCCGTTTCGTGCCGGTGTTGACCGCGCCGGTTGCAGGCGGATGCGCGCCGGTTCAGGAGGGCAACCTGGTGGTCACCATCATGGAGGATTCATCCATCAGCCTTCCCGCTTATGCTCACTGGGTGCGCATGCCCCGCCTGCAAGCTTTTATGATCGATGGTTTTCCCTTCGGCCGATGGCCCGATCTTCGGGAAACGGCGGTCTGCCTGCCCGGCGGCAACTTTGAAGCGGCGGCGGCGGCCGTCAACCTGGTGGCCATGATCTCCCAGAAAATCGGCTATCCGCCCACGGAGGTGGCGTGGCACGTCGGCGCCAACGCGGCGCAAGATCGTGACGTTGTGGTGACCGGCACCCGTAAAGCCCTCGGAACCGCTCCCTTCAGCACCTGGCTGGCGGATTCCATCCCCTTGGGGGAGGCGGCCTGGATTGCCCAACCTCAACTGTCGCGGCCGACCGGCCGGAAAAAAAGGCTGCGCGACTGGCTGACACCCATCCGGGAGTGGTTCGGCCGGCCGCCGGAACCCCTGCCCAAAGAACGCCTGACGGATGTGGCCCGGGAAAAATTCGATGGCGGCAACCCTTCCGGTTGGGGGTACCTGAGCGAGCGATCCCGCCAGGAAAACGCCCAACGCACATTGCTGGTCCTGACTGCCGAAAACGAAAACGATCTGCTGGAAGCGAGCCGCCGCCTTTGGCAGCCTGCGGTTCAGGCCGCGGCCAGTGGCGGCGCCATCGCCATCCGCCTGGACCCGAAACAGCCGCAGGTTCTGATTCTGGACAGCGCAAAGACCTACTATCTGGGCGCAGTGGGGCCCTTTCCCACGCTGAACAATTACATCAACGCCCACCCATTGCGGGCGATCACCCTGATTCTGGTGCTGCTTGCCGTCTGCAGCCTGCTGATTTTCGCACTGCTGCGCCGCGTGCGCCGAAGGAGATTGGCGGATGCCTGACCTGCGCTTGCTTCTGGTGTTATTTCTGCTGTCCTGGCCGGCTGCGAATGCTGCGGCCACGCACGGAACCTGGGCGGACTACCGCAAGCGCTTTATGACTGCGGACGGCCGGGTAATCGATACCGGCAACAGCGACATCAGCCATTCCGAGAGTCAGGGCTATGGTCTGCTGCTGGCGCTGCGCCACGGGGACCGCGATGGCTTCGAATCCATTCGCCGCTGGACCGCCGATAATCTTATGGTGCGCCACGACGGGCTTTTGGCCTGGAGCTGGGGCCGGCGCCCCGACGGCACCTGGGCCGTGATTGACTACAACAACGCCACGGACGGGGATCTGCTGGTGGCCTGGGCCCTGGTGGAAGCCGGAAAGCGCTGGCAACGCGACGACTATCGCACCCAGGGCCAGGCGCTGGCCCGTGAGATTCAGCGTCTGCTGAAGGTGGGCCACCAGGGCAACACACTGCTTTTGCCCGGTTATTACGGGTTCAACCAGCCCGAAGGCCTAGTGCTCAATCCAGCCTATTTTGTTTTTCCGGCCTTTCGGGCCCTGGCGGACGGCGGCAACCGGAATTTCTGGAAAACCGTCGAACGGGATGCCCTCGACCTGCTGGAAAAAAGTTTTACCGGCCCCCTGAATCTGCCGCCGGACTGGCTGCTGCTCAAAGACGACCGGATAGCGGTATTCGAGGAGAGAAGCGATGCCTTCGGGTACGAGGCCATCCGCGTGCCGCTCTATCTGGCGCTGGCCGATCTGAAGGCCCCTGCCCGGGCGTTCGGTCCGTTCCTGCAATGGATCGCGCTTCACGACCACCTGCCCGTCTCCGTGGACCTGGTGCGGGACCGGGCCGCCCTGGCTGACGGGTCGGCCGGATTCTACGCTGTAATGGGACGCTGTGCCGCTCTGGTGGGAGAACACACGCTCAGCCGCAAGCTTCTTGAAACCGCCGCGGCAAAAATCCGCAACGAACCTCAAGACTATTACGCCTACACCCTTTACCTGCTCGCCCAACCCGGAGGGATGCCATGAAAAGGGCGTTGGCCGGCGTGCTGGCGTGCTGGCTGGCGGCGTGGGCCATGTCTGTGCAGGCCGCCGGCAATTCTGCGGCACTCCTGGGAAAAGGCTGGGGATATTACAATGAAGGGCGCCTGGCAGCCGCGGCGGCGGCATTTCAAAACGCCGCCCGCGGCCGGCAAATGGCAATCTCCCGCAACGCCCGCTTGGGCTTGGCCTATGTGCGTATTCGCCAGTCCCGACTGGCGGAGGCTGAAAAAGTGTTGCGCGGATTGGCCGCCGAGGGCTACCGCCCGGCGGAAACCCTGTCCCGGCTGGTAGAAGTGCGCATCGCCCTGAACCGTTTCGCATCGGCAGCCGAGGCTGCCCAAAACCTGCCGGAGCCGCTGCGCACTGAAAAACAACTGGAAATCGCCGACGCCCGTTTGCTGGCCGATTTGGGAGACGGGTTGGATTCCCCGGAAGCCGTGGCAGCCTTTCTGGATGCCCATGGGGAAGAGTTGACCCAATGCCGGCGGCCGGAACTCTTTTTCCGGGCGGCCGGCATGGCTGAGCCGTCAGCGTCGGCCGGCGATATTTACCGGAAGCTTCTAAAATGCCCATTGGCGCCGGAACTGCGCGAAAGCGCTCTGGAAAACCTCGCCTGGCACCATTACAAGCATCAGGATATGGCTGCGGCCGAAACCCATTTTACCCGCCTGCAACAGGAACATCCCGGCCACCGGGGGGCGGCCCTGGGGCTCGGCTATATCCGGCTCAATACCGGCCGGGCGGCCACCGCCCTGGAACCTCTTGAAACGGCCGGGGTGCCGGACGACCCCGAGATCCTGACGCTCAAACGCTTGGTCTACACCCGCCTCGGGTGGGCCCACTATGAACAGGGCGCCTGGAAAAGCGCCGACGACGATGCCCGACAGGCCCTGAAAATCACTCCGCAAGACCGGGATGCCCGCCTGCTGCAGGCCTGGGTCGAACTGAAACAGGGCGACACAGACCAGGCCCTGGCGGCCTTTGAAACAATCTACCGAACCCAGCCGAACCCGGAAAACGCAATGCAGTTGCTGGACGCCCAGATGTCTGCCGGCCGCACGGATGCGGCCCGAAAGAGCGCCCAAGCCATGGCTTTATCGGGAACACCCGCCCTGCGTCAACGCGCGGCGGATTTTTTTTTCAACTGCGGAGAGCTGATCCGAGCGGCCCGTCTATCAGATGATGCCACGCGCTGTTACGCAAATGCCGACACAACCCTGGCGAGAATGGATGGTTATTTCCGTCACCGCGACGGTGACGCAGGCACCTCGCAACTGGATGAATACGCCTTGCCAATGGAAGTGGAAAGCGTCCGGGGCGAGCGGTCCCGTGTTTTCATGGGCGCAACCCTCAAACGCCTGGACAGCGGCAAGGGGCCGTCCCCGCCACCCGTGGGCAGCTTTTATCGTCACCTTGACGGAGAGAGCCGGCGCAACGACCTGATCGAAGAAGAAACGGTCCTCATCCCCCAGGTTGGTTTCCGGACCGAAGGGCGCCTGCGTTGGTCGGGCCGGCTGGCCACAACGCCCATCGGCGCAGAGATCGCCCCGACCGTTACGGGGCGGCTGCGCCTGGAAACCGACATTTGGCACCTGACGGTTCATCGCTGCAGTGTTACCGAATCCATTCTTGCCGCCACCGGTCTGAAAGATCCTTACGCGGACCGCTCGTGGGGCCGAGTGGTCAGATCAGGGATTACCGCGGGCGGGGTTCTGCCCATCGGCCCGCACTACTGGCTCAGCAGTACCGTAAGCGGTGAACGTTACAACGGAGACCATGTCTGGGACAACGACCGGATCAGTCTGGATCTTGCGGCGGGCGGCACCTGGCAGGACCAAGAGGGATACGAATTCTCAGCCGGTCTGTTTTTTTTCGCCCAGCGCTTCAGCCGCAACAGCAATTTTTTTACTTACGGCCACGGCGGCTATTACAGCCCGGCGGTAATGACCACGACAGGACCATTCCTGCGCTACCGTTCGCCCCTGTGCCGTGGCTACGGGTTCGACCTCCAGGCGGCCGTGGGATGGCTGCACGAGGAGACGGACGACAGTCCGCGCTATCCCCTGATGGACGAATCCCCCTGGCTATTGAGCGCCTCCGCCCGGGCTGAGGCGCTGGGCGTCTACGAGGGGGAAACATCCAACGACATGGGCTACAACCTTCAGGCCGAGGTCTGGCACCGCCTCTCCGACCACCTGGTCATAAGCGGATTCGCCGCCGGCGAACGATCCTCCAACCATGCGGAGTGGAAAGCCGGCGTGGGCCTGCGGTGGTACTTCCGACCCCAGGAGGGGCTCTGGCAGCACGACCCCGCCATCACGCGGACAGGCAACTGCTCCAACCGCTGAGACGATCTCCCAAACCCCGCTGCGCACCAGCGCCCGGCTTGAACGAAAAACCGGCCAAAAAGAGATTATAAAAAGTAGGTTCCTAACTTTCCGGAATTCAATCACATCACCTGAGCACATAACCGGGAATGTAATATTTACCCAAAATGTCGACATATTATTCACCAAAACACCACGCCCGGACACCTTGATTTTATAACTACCCAATATATCTTGATTTAATCCGTTCAAAATAAAAGTTGACACAAACAATGTTGAAATATAGGATAAATATGTCGACAATAAAATCATATTAACCTTTGTAAAGATTGCAACGATAAATCGCAAAGCCGAAAAGAGTGTTGTCAAAGATGGAAAAAACCAACCTTATTAAGTGTGTTCTAAGTGGAGATAGACCTTATAGACTGCCGTACAGCTTCTGGACCCACTTCCCCTCAATTGATCTTAACGCCGAGTCCCTGGCCGAGACGACCTATTCTTTCTATAAAAATCTGGACTTGGACTTTATTAAAAGTATGCCCAATGGCATGTTTTCAATCCAGGATTGGGGTTGCAAATGTGATTTTAGCCGGATTGCCGACGGCGGTATCGCCTATGTGAGTGAAGCGGCTGTCAAAAAACCCGAGGATTGGGGCCGGCTGCAAAGGCTGGATGTGGAAAAGGGCAGTATGGGCAGGGAGCTTGATTCACTTGAGCTTCTGCTGCGAGTGGTCAACAAAGAGGTTCCGGTTGTTGCCACGGTATTTTCCCCGTTGACCACGGCCCATAAGCTTTCCGGCGGCAGGGTTTTAGATCACATTCACACCCACCCCGCTGAGGTATGCGGCAGTCTACGCGTAATTACAGATACAACCTGTCAATTCGTGGAAAAAGCTGTCGCGCTTGGCTGCGCCGGGATTTTTCTGGCCAACCAGCTGTGTACCGCAACAACAATGACGCCTTCAGACTACGCCACCTATTGCAAACCATATGACCTGGATGTCCTTGAGGCCGCTCAGCCAGCCGGTTGGTTTAACGCTATCCATGTGCATGGAACCTCCATCATGTTCGAACAGGTATGCGATTATCCAACCCAGGCGATCAGTTACCATGTCTGGGAAACCGCCCCCGACATTGAGTATTTTCTATCCCGGACAAAAAGAAAGGTTCTCATTGGCGGGTTGCAACGCGCGCACATCAGCAACCGCCGGTTGATTTCAATTGTGGACGATATGAAAAACACCTATCAGATCACCAACGGCAAACGTCTCATTTTGGCACCGGGTTGCACCATTCGCCATCCTTTTGAAATATGGGTGCTAAAATCCATCATTGCCTGCATCCGGGAATGTGAAGAGAGACAAATCGATAGGGCTGTGGCGTAGATTTATGAATAAGGAGAGTGTGCGAAAAATGAACGGCACAAAAATTATCGCAATACTTAAGGATAAAGTAAAGCCGGCCTTGGGATGCACCGAACCGGTGGCCGTGGCTTTGGCCGTGGCTCGGGCGTATGCCCATCTGAACGGAGACATTCAGACCATTGATGTGGCTGTAAGCCCGAATATCTATAAAAACGGCATGTGGGTGGGAATTCCCGGCACCCGTGAGACCGGTATCCCCTTTGCCGTCGCCCTGGCTGTGGTGTGTGGTCAGCCGGAGCTCGAACTGGAGGTTTTCCGGTACGTCAATGACACTTATATCCGAATGGCCAAATCGCTGCTGGAGCGGGAGGTGATTAAGGTCGGACTCGAAGTAAATAAATCCCGCTTCTACATCCGGGCCGAAGTGACCACCGACCAGGGAAAATGCCATTGCATCATCGAAAACAGCCACACCAACATCGTTTTAATCGAGAAAAACGATCAGATTCTGTTTCGAAAAGACCCTGCCGAAGGCCCCCGACTGGAGAAAAAAGAGGTTGAAAAACTCGGAGACCTGACCATCAAACAGCTCAGGAAAATCATCGAAACAATTCCGGTAGAAGATATCGCCTTTTTGGAAGAGGGCGGCCGAATGAATATGGAAATGGCCCGAGTGGGGCTTCAGGGCAAATTCGGATTGGGGCTGGGGGCCGGCCTTAATGAATTGATCGAAACGGGCGACCTGGAAAAAAATCTAATCAACCGCGTAAGGGTAAACACCGCCGCGGCTACAGACGCACGGATGGCGGGGAGCAATTTGCCGGTGATGAGCAGTGCCGGGAGCGGCAATCATGGCATTATCGCCATTATTCCACCGTTCATGGTGTGTCAGGAAATGGGATATGATCGTGAGAAGCAACTGCGCGCCATTGCGTTCAGCCACCTTGTGACCATTCTCATTAAAGAGTTCACGGGGAGTTTGTCCCCAGTTTGCGGGTGCGCCATTGCCGCCGGAATTGGCGCTAGCGTTTCAGTAGCATGGCTGATCGGGTGCACCGATGATCAAATTGCCGGCGCCATAAACAATATGAGCGGAAGCTTGGCTGGAATGGTGTGCGACGGGGCCAAGGGTGGGTGTGCCTTAAAACTGTCCACCGCATCTTCCGAAGCCATTCTTTCCGCCAAACTGGCGAAAAACAACATTTTTATTTCAAACCATGAGGGCATCGTGAACAAGGGAGCTGAAACCACAATTCAAAACCTGGGCAAGCTTTGTGTCCAGGGAATGGAAAAAGTGGATCAAAATATCATCGAGGTGATGCTGGCATGTTAGCAAATAAAAAATAACACCTTCAAAAAATAACGGTATAATAACCATAACAGCGTATCAGCAAAGGAGAGAAATATGAAAAGCAGGACTTGGGCATTACAAAACTGTTTCAAGGTCTTTTTTGCACTACTGTTATTTTTGTTTTCGGCACAAGCATGGGCTAATAATAAAATCACAATTGGGTTGCCCGCCAGTGTAAACACATTGGACCCACATAAAACGGCTACCGTGGGAACCGATCTGAGCGTCATCAGCCATTTGTACACCCCCCTGATTATTCGCGGAACAGATTTAAAGCTGGCACCATCGTTTGCCACTTCCTGGAAGGCGGTGAACGATCTTACCTGGCAATTTGAACTGCGAAAAGGCATTACCTTCCCCAATGGAGAAAAATTGGATGCCGCCACGGTCAAATGGAATATTGAGCGAATTCTGAATCCAGAATTCAAAGCACGTATCAAGGCCTGGTTTGAACCGATTTCGGAAATCAATGTGCTGAGTGAAACACAGGTTGAAATTAAAACCAAAGAAGCTTATCCTGCGTTGCCCAGCCAGCTTTCCGTTCTCTTTTTACTGCCCCCTAAATGGTCCGCGACCCATGATATTGCACGCGAAGCATTAGGCACCGGTCCTTATGACCTGGTCGAGTTTCGCAGTGGTGATCAGATTGTTATCAAAGCCAAACCAAATTACTGGGGGGCCGCTCCCGATTTTACCGAAGCAGTTTTTCGACCGGTTCCGGAGATCGCCAGCAGGGTGTCCGGAATTCTGTCCGGAGATTTGGATATCGCCATTGGCGTGCCGCCGGCGGAAATCGATATGTTGAATAAAAACGACAAGATCACTGCCGGTGCCGTTCCCAGTACGCGAATGATGTTTATCAAATTCAATACGCTGGTAGCACCGTTTAAAGACAACGCCACCTTGCGACAAGCTCTGAACTACGCCGTAGATAAAAAAGCCCTCATTGAATATGTTCTCGCCGGTCTGGTTCCGGAAGCCAAAGGCCAGATTCTCATGGAAGGCTATTTCGGGTTCAACCCCAAACTCGATCCTTATCCGTACGATCCCCAAAAAGCCAAGACGCTTTTAGCCCAGGCGGGTTACCCCAGTGGCCTTAAGGTTGAACTTGAAATTCCCATCGGCCGCTATCTGTTGGCCCAGGAAATCGGTCAGGCCGTTGCTGCCATGCTCGAATCCGCAGGTGTTCAGGTGCAGATCAAAGAGATGCAGTTCGGACCCTGGCTGACCAAATATCGTAAAGCCGGACAGCTTGGACAGATGGCCTATTTGGGACAAGCCTGGTCAACCCTTGACGCAGACGGATTGTTGACTCTGTTTGAACCTGGCAACAAATACGCCTATTGGAATGACGAGGTGTTCGGCCGCCTGCTTAAAGAGGCGCGCACCACGACCAACCCTCAAAAACGGGAAGCATTGTATGCAAAAGCCACCCAACGCATGCGAGATGAAGCACCGGTTATTTTTCTATTCAATCAACCCATTACGTATGCGGTGTCCAAAGCGATTGTATGGAAAGCGCGTAGCGATGATTGGGTTAGAATTTTTGACATGCGGAAAGCAAAATAGTTCTTTGCGATGATACCACGCTGATCTCCTCAGGGGGATTCGGTCTGGATGGTTATCGGCCATGATCCATCTATGGGTATCATCGCAAATTCAGTAGATGGAGCAAACCGGAAATGTCCTACAAATATTTTATAACGCGATTGGTGGAAGCGGCCTTTTCAGTTTGGGGCGTCGTGACGGTGATCTTTATTATTGTGCGCCTATCCGGTGATCCCGCAGTCCTCATGCTTCCCATTGGCGCGACGGATCAAGAACTTGATGCCTTCCGTCACGCCATGGGCCTGGACCTTCCACTGCCAACCCAGTACTTCAATTATCTGGGGCGCATATTCAGCGGAGATTTCGGCACATCCTACCTGCACGGCAGAGATGCGTTGTCCATTGTATTGGAACGGATGCCTGCCACCATTGAACTTGCGCTGGTATCCCTGAGTCTTGGGGCCGTCATCGGCCTGGTACTGGGCCTGATTGCAGCCAAGTTTCAGGGGACCCTGGTGGAATTTTTTTGCATGTTTCTGGCCCTGCTGGGGCAGGCGACGCCGGTTTTCTGGCTGGGGATCATGCTCATCATGTTTTTCTCGGTCAATATGGGATGGCTGCCCTCCGGGGGACGCGGGGATTTGTTCCATCTAATCCTGCCGGCGCTCACTCTTGCCACGTTTTGCAGTGCCAGCATTGCCCGACTTTTTCGCTCCAGCATGTTGGAAGTACTTAAAGAGGACTATATTCGAACAGCAAGGTCAAAAGGACTGCCCGCAGCAGTGGTTCTCATCAGCCATGCCGCGCGCAATGGATTGATACCAGTGGTCACCATGATGGGTCTTTTAGCAGGCACCCTGTTGGGAGGCTCGGTGGTTACCGAGACCATTTTCTCCTGGCCGGGTGTCGGGCGTTTGATCGTTCAGAGTATCACCCAGAGTGATTTTCCTGTCGTCCAGGCGGGCGTCACTGTGATTGCCATCACCTTCGTAAGCATCAATGTGATGATTGACTTTGTTTACGGTATATTAGACCCCCGCATTCGAATCGCGTAACAGGCAATTGGACTCGGGTTCATGAAAAAATTTATTACTGCCATATTAAAAGGCAAAACCGGCACCTTTGGATTGCTGTGCCTGACGCTCTTTGTGTTTGTAGTCGTTTTCGCTCCGCTGTTTGCCCAGCATGATCCCACTAAGGCGAACCTGACGAAACGTTTGGGACCACCGACCTTGACCCTGAATCACATCGGCGAATATCCGCTGGGAAACGATCAACTGGGAAGAGACATCCTCAGCCGCCTGATTGTCGGTAGCCGCATAACGTTTACCGTAGGAATGGGAGCCGTTATCCTGGGCGGCCTGGTGGGGGTTTCGATGGGGCTTGTCT
>JBFFHG010000029.1:0-11374 GCA_041557055.1 Desulfosarcinaceae bacterium | reverse complement strand
GTTCGCCGGACTGGCCCTGGTGGTGGTGGTTTCCAGCGCGATCCTGGGGATCTGCGGATTCCTGTCGGTGAAATTGGCCATTTTGAATGTGGAGGCCTTTATCCCGCCAAATTTCTCATGGCCCACCTTTTTTTTGACCCTGGTTTTTTTGACCCTCTCCCTGCTGGTGTTGCTGGCCATTGCATTTTTATGCATCAGCGTCACTACCCACTCTTTTACAGCCGTCATTCTCTGCATGATGTGTTATTTTGTGGGGCAAAATGTGGAGAATGTCGCCAACATCATCATGCGAAGCAAAGCCTTTGAAAACAATGTCGCCTTACTCAAGCTGACCAAGGTGATTTCATGGGTTTTCCCCAACCTGGCCGCTTTCAATCTGAAGACCACGGCGGCCTACGGTCTGGCGCTGGATGCCGGCTACCTCAGCGGCGTGGCGGTGTATGGGGTCACCTACGCCGGCATCTGCCTGCTTCTCACCATGCTTATTTTCCAGAAACGGGAACTGGGATGAAACGCCTGAACACCATACTGCTGGGGTTATTGCTGGCTTTTTCCGTTTTTGCCAATATGGTCAGCCATGGATATGTCAAAGAGAGACGCAGCGATCTTGCGTTTAAGTATGAATCACCGGACAGCGGGGTGCCCACCGCCTTGATTCAGATCCTGTCCGGAGAGTTCCGCGACCTGATGGCCGATTATCTGCTGCTTGAAGTCGGCTCCTTTATCGGCAGCAATCAGAAATTAAGCCGCGAAGACTATCTGGGCATCCACCGGGCTTTAAAACAGATCCTGGAACTGGATCCTTATTTTAAACAGGCCTATCTCTATGCCCAGGGGGTGCTGCCCTGGGCTGGGCATCTGCCGGAAAAGGCCATTGAACTGCTTGAGGTGTCGCGGGCCCACCGGACCTGGGACTGGCGGCCGGGGCACTATGCCGGTTTTGATTACTACTATTTTCTCAACGATTTTGGCGCGGCGTCCAATGTTTTTCTGGAAACCGCCAAAATCAAGGATGCGCCGGTGCTGATGGCCGTGCTGGGAGCGCGCTTCGCTTTGAAGGACAGACGGACCGAATCGGCCCTGGTTCTGTTAAAAACGATGCTGCAGGACAAAGCGATGCCGCCGCTCACGCGATCGGAGATTGAAGATCGGGTAACGGCGTTATCAGGGGTGCTTGCCCTGGAAAAGGCGATTGATCTTTACAAGCGCCAATCCGGCGCCTATCCGCCCTCCCTTGAGACCCTGCTTGAAACGGGTCTTATCAGCGAAATGCCTGTCAACCCCTATGACAAGCACTATTTTTACGATGCGCCAACCGGCAGGGTGAATTTTGACACGGTCAAGCCGGAGCAGCAAAGGTTGCTCAGGGAGAGCCGGACGGACGTCAAACCGGAAGATAACCGGTTGAATTGATTTTTTTTCTTTTCCATAGATGGTTTTACCGATTTTTTAACGTTACGCTCACCCCTTTGGCGCTGATGCTTTTACTCAAATTGGATTTTTGGGCATTTTTTCTCTTTGAATGCGGCGCAGCGTCCGACAACTTCAAAAAACATGTGCGATTGCCCTGCCAAGGGATGATATGATCCTTGACGGACGACAGGATTTATTATAGTTTTTGCCTACATAGAGCATATTTGGGCTATTATCAATTGTGAATTAATTTTTGCGCGAACTTTTTAGTTGCGACCAAAAAGAACCGGCCCCCCTTGGGGGCATCATTGTTTTTTTGGTAAGCGGTCGGCTGGGGTGGCTATACAGATCGCTTTTATTGTTGAGTATGGAACAGAACAGTCCAATTCAGCCATTTCGAAGGGGATGATCCGATAATGCCGATTGGAAACACAGCAGGGGGACCCTCTTTGCTGCCTTATTTGAATAAGGGTTCAGCGGGAATGGCGCTGGATCTCGATCATACGCCAGTGCAGCCATCCTCCTCTCTACCGGTTGCGGAGAGTTGCGGGCCTTTTGCCGTTATGCGCCGCGGCCGGATCGTTGTGGACGAAAAATGTTCGATTGCCGCGGTTATGGTCCTGAGCCAGTCGGATGCCTATTCATTTGTTCCTTCGGAGCTGGCGCCCATGACCAATTTGGATATTGAGAGACAATGGCGCCAAGCCTGGAAAAAAATTCAAAGCGTGCCTGAGAGCGTCCGTTCAGAAGGCGACCCGGTGGCATTGCCGATCCAGTTGGATGACCAGGGTGGGCTGATACCATTAAGGCCGCTGTTTTATTGCCGCCACATGAATCAATACGGCCATCCCCTATGCCCCTTTTGCGGCGATGATCTTGTTTTATGCCGTGATGACCAGGTCCTTCAAAAGGCCGGGCTGCCCGCTTACAGCGGCTCCCTGACGCGTTACCTCTATTGCCGGGCGTGCCATGGGGGAGACTCCCGGGCGTCCGCCCCTTTTTACCAGAACGTTTTGCCCCCTGACCCCCCTGACCGGGTGCAGGGGGGCAGCCAGTTGATCGAAGGGTTCAGCCGCTTGCTGGCCAAGGCCGATCTGGCCGGCGATCTGCCTTGCATCGGTTGCAGCGAGGCGGCCAATTGTTACGGCAACGAGACTTTGGCCCTGCAACGCATGACATCGGTTCAATTTTATCCCTTTTACATGTTGCTGCAAAGGGCGCCGGATCTCGATGCCTTGGATTTCATTGCGCTTATTTCCGGGGCCGGCGGAGAAGAGATTGAAAAGGCTTGGGCCCGTTCCCAAAAAACCTGTGGATCTCAATTGGTCAAAAAGTCAGGCGCCGGATTTCTCTTTGCCGATGATGAGCGTTTCTTTTTGGAGGTGCTCTACCTGAAGCTCTCCTTTTTGCACGAGTTGTGGGCGCTGGCCATCAATGGGGTCTGGGGAGCGGCCGGCCGCATGACCCTGGCCGGTGTGGGCGTAAACCTGCCGGATCACGGTCCACGGCTTCCCTATCTATGGAATTTTTCATTGAAACTGATCGATCCCGTGGGCCAGCCGGCAAGCCCGGCCATGGGATCGGCAACGTCTCAAACCCTGACCCTGGAATTTTTCGCCCGGGCGTGGTTCTATGTGCTGCTGGTCAACAAGCGGCAATCCATGGAAGAAATCCTTACAGTTGTGGCCGGGTTGCAGCCTTTGGATGATGGTATGGGAGACGGGCCTTCGCCCTGGATGAATGATCCGGTCTTTGCATCCGGCAACATCTTCTGGCAGGCACCGTCCATTGATCCGGAACCTCCATGGAAAGCGTTGTGGAAAGAGGTTCTCGGGCTGGGGGCTCAACTGCTGCAAGCCCAAGCCGGCAGGCACGTTCCCGAGACGTTTGAGCAGCATCTCATGGACCTTAAAGCGCGTGTGCGCCAGATTCTTTTCCAAGCCCGGGACGTTTGCGGCCCTGACGAGAAGGCGGCGGCCGGGGAGAGCGCCGATGACCGGATTGCCGATATCCTTGAATCCCTGCTGGAAAAATGGGTGTCTGCGCAACCGCGTTCAACACAAGCGCCTCAGACCGGCAAATCCGTGAGTGCCGCTGCCATGCCGGACCCTCAGCCCAACGAGGATGGCGATTATGAAGAGACCATCATCTTATCGACTCAAGCCGGGGTTGACCGCGGGCGCCTGGAGGCGCCGGAGGAAAAAACTTCTGAAAAAACGGTTGTGTTGACGCCGGCTGTTCCGGAACAGAGTGATGCAGACCCCGAAAAAACGGTTGTGATTGCCGCCCAGGGCCCGCCGCCGGTGGAAGATGATTTGGAAAAAACGGTTGCGATAAAGCCCCATGCGCCGCCCGCACCGCCCGAAGATTCTGAGAAAACGGTGGTCATTTCAGCACCGCCGCCTTTGATTCCCAATGATGATTTGGAGAAGACGGTTGTGATCGGCGCCCCCCCCGCACCGGCGGCCGATGATGACCTGGATCAAACCGTTGTGCAATCACCTGCCGGTGCAAGGCGTTCCCGCTCAACCCGGCCTCAGCCCATGGAATCTTATCATATGCCCGCCCCTAAGCCGTCTGCGGAAGATGATCTGGAAGCCACCGTTGTCATTCAACCCAAAAGCGGTAAGGATGGAAGGTCAAAGCCATGAGCCTTGAATTTCAAGCCGACGATCTGGTCGAAGCGGTGCGCCATATCTATTCGGATTGCCCTGATCATGCGCCTCGCAAGATTGAGGCGTTGTTGAAGCAACACCTGGCCGATCTTTCGCCTCAGGACGGCAAGGATGCGTTGCAGCATCTGATCCATCGTTTCCGTAAACCGCCCAAAGAGGTTGGATCAATGGACAGCCGGGTCATGACCCGGGTCTTCAGCCTTTTGCTCGGACGAAAGGTGGAACCCGACGATCTCTCTTCGACAGAGCTTTTGGAGCGCCTGGCCCAATCTCTGAACACTATTTTCGATGCCCTTAATAAATTGATCAGCGTGATCAATATGTCGTTTACCGGCGTTGAAAGCGGCGATCAAACCATCCGCCAGTTTATCGGATTTCATTTGGAAGGCGAGGATCAAACCAAATCCCTGGAAGATTATCTCGGCCAGATCAATCAGGCGTTTTTAATGACCCATGAAGCCTTTAAAAGTTCCGCGCGCGCGAAGGTGCAGCAGATCCTGAAGGCCGTTGATCCGGCCCAGATCGCCGCTGAACGCAGTTCCGGACTCAAAATCGGGCCGCTTCGCAAGGCAGAGGATTTTGATATCTTAAAAGGAAAAATCGAGCGCATTCAGAAGTGGTTCGACTCAGGGCGTTTCATGGAAGATTTTCTAAGAGAGTTTGAAAACAATTGTCAGAAATTTAACCGTAAGTAAGGAGGTCGTTTCCATGTCACTTAAATCCATAGCGATTTTGGGCATCATCACCCTTTTGATGAGCGCTTGTTCTTCCCAGCCGTTGCCGCCGCCCAAGTGGAGCTATGCAAAGGATGCCGTTGAGATCCATTTAAAGGCTGATCCCAAGCTGAACTTTGATGACGGCTTGCCGCACACCCTGGCGGTTTGCCTTTACCAACTCAAAGATCCCAATGCCTTTAACCAGCTTTCGGAGGATACGGACGGGATTTACAAGTTGCTTGACTGCGGCCTGTTCGATGCCGGTGTGGCGACTTCAAAACGGATCATCGTTCATCCGGGCAAAGATGTCACGGTGACCCTGGACCGCGCCGAGGGCGCCAAGTACGTGGCGGCGGTGGCCGGGTATTATGTTCTGCAGAAAGATCGCATGGTCCGGATGTTCGACATTCCCGTGGTGATCGAGAAAAAAGGATTTATCAAGAGCACCCGAATATCCAAGCCCGGCCTCTTGAAAATCGAATTGGAACTGGGGCCGGCGCAGATAAGGTAGAGGCTCAAAAAGCAAGACTCACCAAGCCCAATTGGTCATACCCTAATATTGCATCACCACCAAACGCTTGACGAGGCATATATCATATGGACAGACCGCTATTCTGGCATCAGGGACTCTTCTTGCAACCGCAGCATCTGCAACTGACCACGCGCTATGCCGAAGGGCTGAATCTGCCGTTGAAATCGTACTTGCAACCCCATTTCTGGGGTGTGGGCAGTTGGCAGGTTCAACTGACGGCGTTGAACAATCAAAACTTCCAGTTAACCGAAGGAAAATTTCTCTTTCCCGATATGAGCTATGCGGTCATCGGCGAAAACGCCCTGGTGATGCCGCGCTCTTTTGAGGATGCCTGGGAAAAGGGGGAAGAGCGCTTCAGTGTCTACCTCGGCCTTCGAAAATTCAATGCTTCCGGTTCAAACGTGACTGTTGTGACGGATTTGAACAATTTGACCGAGGTGGGAACACGGTGGGTGACCGCCAACGTGGCCGATCAGGTGCCGGATCTGCACCAGAACGGACCTGCCGCCGATGTTCAAAAGCTGCGCTACGCCCTTAAAATTTTCTGGGAGCCGGAAAGGGATCAGCTTGGAGATTATGAGCTGATTCCCCTGGCCCGGCTGGAGAAGGACCAGGATCAGGTGCGGCTTTGCGCCCGCTATGTGCCGCCTTGCCTTGCCATCGGTGCAGATGAGACCCTCAACAGAATCATCAAAGAGATCAGGGACCAGATCGGCGCCCGCAGCCGGCAACTGGAAGCCTACAAACGGGATCGGGGCATGCATTCGGCCCAATTCGGGGCCAGGGACATGGTCTATTTGCTGGCGTTACGATCGCTCAACCGATATGCGCCCCTGTTGGCCCATATGACGGCTGCCAAACATGGTCACCCCTGGACAGTCTACGGCACGCTGCGGCAACTCATCGGTGAGCTCTCCACTTTCTCGGGGGAGATATCTTATACCGGAGAGGACCAGGACGGCGCCCTGCTGCTTCCCGAATACGATCACAGCGCTTTGGGAAGCTGCTTCAGCGCTGCCCAGGCCCTGGTGACCAAGTTGCTTGATCAGATCACAGCCGGCCCTGAATATATTATCCCCCTGATGTTCGACGGTACTTACTTTGGGGCTGAGTTGCCCCCGGCCATCTTTGAGGGGCACAACCGTTTTTTTCTGGTCATGGAGAGCGAATCCGATCCCCAGTACCTGCTTTCGGCCATGGACGGGATTGCCAAGCTGGGATGCCGCGAGTCCCTGCCCATTCTCATCGCGCGGTCGTTATCGGGTATCGGCCTGCAACACCTCAGCGAGGTCCCCCAGGAGTTGCCCCGTCGCGGCCAAGCCTTTTATTTCCAGATCGAGCACCACAGTGATCAATGGGCTCAGGTCCAAAAAGTCAAGAATCTGGCCCTGTATTGGGATGCGGCCCCCGAGGACCTTAAAATTGAACTTATGGCGGTAGGGAGGAGCTGATACCATGCGGATGTCCGATTGTTTCATGGAGATCATTGCCTACACTGCTTTTGTGGCGCGTCCCGACGGCGCCGGACAGCCGCCCTTCGAGCAGGTCAAGGCCACCATGCAGCGGTTGATCGCCCAGAGTGAAAGCGGTTTGGACAAAAACCAATTTTCCCACGAGGATTACCAGTCGGCCAGATTTGCCGTTTTCGCGTGGGTGGACGAAACCTTTATGGCTTCCCAGTGGGAAGGCCGCCGCCAGTGGCAGCGCGAACAACTGCAGCGGCAATACTATCAGACGGCTGATGCCGGAGAGCTCTTCTTTGAACGCCTCAACACCCTCGGCCCTCACCAGCGCGATGTTCGCGAAGTCTATTATCTCTGCCTGTCACTGGGGTTTACCGGCCAGTACTGCAACCCGGGCGACGACTTCATGCTGGAGCAGTTGCGGATCTCCAATCTGAAACTGCTCACCGGCAGCTCCACGGGCGTGCCGGCCCTGGACAGGGAGCAATTGTTCCCCGAGGCCTACCCCGTCGGTGGCGGGAACACGCCCGACATGGCCCGGCAACGCCGTTTCTCCGGATTCACCCTGGCGTGCGCGGCGGCGCCCCTCGCCCTTTACGGGCTGTTGTATGTGATCTACCTGTTCATTCTCGGTAATATCGGTGACAAACTTATAGGTACGGTGCCCTGATGAAACAGATGCTGGTTATGATTTTAAAAGGCTTGCTGGTCTTCACCCTTGTGGCGCTGGCGTTGCTCCTGGTGTTCGGCCTGGTCCTGCTCATCGGTTGGCCCTGGTGGGTGGGCTTTTTTGTACTTCTGGGGCTTGTGGGGCTCATTCTGGGCTTTGTGGTGTTGAGAAAATTCCTCAAAAGACGCCAGGAGCAGATGTTCGTCCACCAGGTCATTGAACAGGATGAATCGGCCTACAAGCGCATGGCGCCCCAGGAGCAGAACACGGCCAAAGAGCTGCAGGGGCGCTGGAAAGAGGCCATTGATGCTTTACGCAAATCCCATTTGCGCAAGTACGGCAACCCTCTTTATGTACTGCCCTGGTATATGGTCATCGGGGAGAGCGGATCGGGCAAAACAACCGCCATCAAAAGCGCGCGCCTGTCGTCTCCCTTTGCCGAGGTTACCAGAACTTCCGGGGTTTCCGGTACCCGCAATTGCGACTGGTGGTTTTTCGAACAGGCCATTTTAATTGATACGGCTGGGCGTTACGCCATTCCCGTGGATGATGGCCGGGACAAGGATGAGTGGCAGAATTTTCTCAGCCTGTTGGCCAGGTTCCGCAAAAAAGAGCCGCTCAACGGACTGGTGGTCACTGTGGCTGCGGATCGCCTGGCCCGGAACACACCCGAAGCACTGCTGGAAGACGGGCGCAAAATCCGGCGGCGCATCGATGAACTCATGCGGGTGCTGGGCGCCAAATTCCCGGTCTATGTCATGGTTACCAAGTGCGACCTGATTCAGGGCGCCACCCAGTTTTGCGAGCACCTGCCCGAAGAGGCGCTCAATCAGGCCATGGGGGTCTTGAATCAGAAACTGAGTGCCGATGTGCGCAGTTTGACCGAAAAAGCTTTTCGCACCGTTGGTGATCGTCTGCGCGATTTGCGCCTGTTGCTGCTGAATAAAGTTAAGGAAAGCACCTCTGCCTCTTCCATGCTGCTTTTCCCGGAGGAGTTTGAAAAACTCAAAGAGCCCTTGGCGGCTTTTATCGCCGGGGCTTTTCAGGAAAATCCCTATCAGGAGTCGCCCCTGCTGAGAGGTGTGTTTTTCAGCTCCGGCCGCCAGGAGGGAACGCCCTTTTCCCATTTTCTGAATGCGCTGGGCCTGATCCAGGGCCGGGAGGTGCTGGCCGGCACCAATAAGGGATTATTTCTGCATGATCTGTTTGCCAAAATTTTGCCCAGCGACCGCCGGCTTTTTACACCCACCCAGTATATGGCCCAGTGGCGCAAACTGACCCGCAACATGGGGTTGACCGCCTGGATTGCCGTGATGGTGGCAGCCTGCGGATTGCTCAGCTATGCATTTGTCAAGAATCTGAATGCGCTCTCCGACGTGCGCCATGAATTCAACAAACCCGCCATTTTGCAGGGCGACCTGCTCACCGATGTGATCACATTGGACCGTTTTCGCCAGGCATTGAACAAGGTGGCGGAGGAGAATCGCAACTGGTGGATTCCGCGGTTGGGGCTGAACGCCTCCCTGAAGGCGGAAAGAGAGCTGAAGCAAAAATTCGTCAATCTCTTTCGCAATGGATTTTTAGCCGACTTTGACAAGGCCATGGGCGAACGCCTGACGCGTTTCAGCGCCGACACCCCCAGCAAGGCGTTCGGTGCCAACGTGGCCCATCTGGTGCGGCGGATCAATGTGCTCAAGGCGCGTCTGGCCCAGGAAAATCTCGATCAATTGGCCGGCCTGCCGCAACCGGGATATACCAATGCCGTGCTGATGCGAAATGACGTGATCCCCGAGATCGAAGCCAAGCTCGGGCAGCAATACCTTTACGCAATCGCCTGGCAGCGGGACAGCGGCGCCCTGAATAAAGAGGTCACCTTCCTGCAGACTTGGTTGAAGCACCTGCTTTCATTGCCCGGAGTGACCCTCAACTGGCTGGTGGATTGGGTCAACACCGATCCGGCAGTAACACCGGTAAGCATGAACGACTTTTGGGGGGGCGACCCCGACCCTGAAGCCGCCCATGTGCCGGCCGCCTTTACCCAGGCAGGCGAGAACCGCATCCAGTCCGCCATGGGTGAAATAGAAGCCGCGCTTTTCGACCCCTTGATTATCGCGGGGGCCAAAGTTGAATTCAACAAATGGTACCGGCAATCCTATGTCAAAGCATGGCAGACATTTGTTCAGGCATTTGATGAAGGTCAAAAAGGACTGAAAGGGCGCGACCAGTGGCAGGCGGTGGCCAAACGGATACCCACGGCCCAGGGCCCCTATTTTGCGTTGATAGATCGCATGGCCGTGGAATTTGAAACCTTCAGCCAGGAAAATCCATTACCGCCATGGGTCGCCCTGGCCTATGACTGGCAAAGCGTGCGCAAGGAGGCTCAGGCCGGAGATGTCATCGATCCTTCCAAATCCGGCATCATCCGCAAAGCCACCCGCAGCGTGACCAGCAGGATCATCAGAGCCGAAATGGCCCTGGGCGTGAAAGCCCGCAAGCCGATGAAGCCCGAGGAGCAGCTTAAGGCCGCCAAAGCATTCGTGGCCTATCAAAAAGGGCTGGATGATACTGTTAAAGCGACTGATTCGCGTAATGTCGCCTTTCAAATGGCCTCGGATCTCTACCAGCAAGACCCGGCCACGGGTGAAGCCCCGCTGCTGTCGGCCAATCGCTCCCTGGATGAAATTCGAACAACCGTGGGAGAAGCCCGGAACGAAACCGAACAACTTTTCTGGGAACTGTTGTGGGGCAATATCCGGTTCATGCAATACTATATCAATCAGGAGGCCGCCTGCCAATTGCAGAACCGCTGGGAAAAAGAGGTGCTTATGGAGGTGCAGGATGTGAGCGCCGACCAGGATATGGGGCAGTTGATGATGGGCAGCAACGGATTTGCCGCTAAATTTATTGCCGGTGCGGCGGAACCTTTTATCTCCAGGAGCATGGCCAAAGGTTATTATGCCAAAAAGGCCCTGGATCTGGATCTCAATTTTGAAAAGGATTTTTTGGCCTATCTGTCCAAAGGCGCACAGGCTGCACGCCCGCGCAAGAGCAGTTACAGCGTGAAGATCAGGGCCTATCCCACAGATACCAACCGAAATGCAAGCATGCGGCCCCACGCCACGTTGCTTGAATTGCAGTGCGCCGGTGAAAGCACCCGTTTGGAAAACTTGAACTATCCTGTGGCCAAAACCTTTGTTTGGTCGCCTCAAAGCTGCGGCGACGTGCTTTTTCAAATTTCGGTGGGCAACCTGGTTCTGACCAAAAGCTATACCGGCTATAATGCTTTTGCAAAATTTTTAGATGAATTCAAAACCGGACAGCGCATATTTAAAAATAACGAGTTTCCCAGTGAAGAAGCCGCGCTGCGGCGTCTGGGCATCAAATACATCAAGGCCAAGTATCAGTTTCAAGGCCATCGAAAAGCTCTCGAGATGCTCTACTCGGCACCGGGCCGCCCACCCTCAAGGATTGTAAGATGCTGGAATCAGTAATTAAAGGCCGCGCCTGGAACTGGACTGTCGTGGGTAAGCATCCGGCGGCCATGGATTATATCCGCTTGGGAGATCCATCGCCTTTGCTGGACGCTTTGGCTGATTGGGCGGCCAAAGGATATGATCAAAGGCTGGGCAGCGATGGCAGACCCCAAAATATCTATTCATGGCGATTCTGGTTGCGCGGCGTGAAAAAAGGAAACCTGATCTGCGGGCTGGGGCGCGACAGCAGCGACCGCATCGGACGTCCATTTCCTTTGTTGATCATGGGGGAGGGGACGCTTAAGGGATGGGAAAAGAATTGGACCCTGCTTCCGGTCCAATTGAACCGAACCTGGAAAAGCCTGGAATACATTGCCGCCCATCGATTCGATGATGCCGGTGCCATGGAAGAAGGGTTGCGCGGACTCAACC
>JBFFHG010000028.1:0-11494 GCA_041557055.1 Desulfosarcinaceae bacterium | reverse complement strand
GGCAACGGCCCGAGATAAAGGCGCCTGCCGAACCGTTCAATTCGTTCGCCCCCCGACAAGAACAGGCGAACCGGGCCAAAGTCGGTTCGGTTGTGCTTGACATGCGGGTTTGGCTTTTTATCTTGTTCCGTAGTGCGTTTATTAATAAAACAAACTCACGAAGGGTTTTGTACGCGCATGTCATTTAATCGGGGAACCATTGTTCTCATGGGGTCGGGTGAACTGACCGCCACCATGGTGGAGCTGCATAAAGCCCGGCTCCGGCCTTTCGGTCCCTCGGGGCAGGCCCTTTTCATTGATACGCCGGCCGGATTTCAGCTCAATGTGGATAACATCTCCAAAAGAGCCATTGAACATTTCAAGCTTCGTGTTCAAAAGAGACTGCTGCTGGCCTCTTTCAAATCCGCTGCTATGGACCAGGCGTTGACAGCCCAACAAACCTTTGCCGCCATCCGCAAGGCCGACTACATTCTGATTGGTCCCGGCAGTCCCACCTATGCGTTGCAGCATTGGCGCCAAAGCCCCATTCCGCAACTGCTGAAACAACATATTGAAAAGGGCGGCTGCCTGGTGTCGGCCAGCGCCGCAGCCCTGACCATGGGCCGGCTGACCCTGCCGGTCTATGAAATTTACAAAGTCGGCCAGCCCGTGCATTGGGTTGAAGGGTTGGATATCCTCGGACATTTCGGTATGAACCTGGTGGTTTTTCCCCATTGGAACAATGCGGAAGGGGGCAACCATGATACCCGCTACTGTTTTATGGGGTCCCAGCGCTTGCAGGCGCTTGAAAGATTGATGCCGCCATCCGCTCAGATTCTGGGGTTGGATGAACACACGGCCCTCATTATAGATTTTGCCCAACCGAGCGCTACGGTATATGGAATTGGCTGTGTAACCCTGAGAAGAGCAGGCAGACAATGGGTGTTTAAAAAGGGCGACAAGGTGCCCTTGTCTTTGTTGCGGGGGCAGGCTGCGGCGGGCGATCAGATAAGCGTCGATACAAAGCTTTCCGGGACAGAACCTGAAAAAATCCGGAGCGAAGATGATATTTGGGCAACCCTGCACGGCCTGGCGGATCAGCTTCGCCGGTCGTTGGACCAGGGTTTTGGCGATCAGGCCGGGGCCCTGGTGTTGGAGATGGAGCGCCGGGTTTGGCAGGCGCGCGATCTGCTGGAAGAACAAGATGGATTCGGGGCCGCCCGGGAGCTTTTTCGGGAAATGGTCGCTCTGCTGGTCGGCCATGTGGTCTTACCCCCGGTGGATCACAATAACTGCCTGGCGCCGCTGGTGGAGCCCATCTTGGAATTGCGGTCCCGGTTTCGGCATGAAAAAAAGTGGGCTGAAGCGGACGCCCTGCGCCATTGTCTGCAAAAAGCCCGTATCATCGTGGAAGACACTCCCGCAGGGAGCAAATGGACTTTTGAGAATGAAGGCAAGGTTGCATATTTGATCAATGAACGATAGTTTAATAGGTTTTAAAAATTGAAAAATAAAGGAGCATCACCCTGAGCGGCACAATCACAACAACACAAATCTCTTGGGATGATCTGTCATCCCTGTGGCGGCAATCCCGCAGCGATCTCCAGTGGAATTGCCTGTTCGTACTGCCCTTTTGGCTTGAAACCGTTTATCGTCATTTGGGGATTCAGGGTTCTGCGCTGATTCTGGCAGTGACTCGGGACGGCAAGCTGTTGGGCGTCGCGCCTTTTTCCGTGGAAGGCACCACAGCCCGGTTTCTGGGCATATCCGATGTCTGCGATTATCAGGACATCGTTACCCTGGCGGGCCAGGAAACACTTGTGGTCCAAACCCTTCTGGACGAGCTGGCCGGCAAAGGGATTCAGCGCCTTGATCTGCGGACCCTGCGGCCGGATTCGGCCTTTTTCAGGGGGCTCGACGCCCTGATGGAGAAACAGCCGATCACGGCGGAGCGGGTCCTGGACGATGTTACGTATGAAACGCCCCTTCCGTCAAGCTGGGATGATTTTCTGCTTCAACTCAACGGAAAACAACGCCACGAAGTGCGGCGTAAGCTGCGGCGTCTGGAGGCCCAGGGCTCATTTGCTTACAGGGTTGCGCCCAACAACGGTGCATTGCAATCCGCCACGGATCTTTTTCTACGTCTTTTTCAAATGAACCGTACGGACAAAGCCCGGTTTATGAACGACACCATGTCGTCCTATTTTCGAGACCTGATCAAGGCGTTGGCCGATCATCAAATGCTGCGGCTCTGTTTTCTGGAGGTGGAGAGCCATCCGGCCGCCACTGTGCTGTGTTTTGATTACGGCCAGATTCGCTATCTCTACAATAGTGGATATGATGGGCAATACCAAGATCTCAGCGTGGGCGTACTGAGCAAACTGCTCAGCATTCAGGCCGGCATAGAAGCCGGCTGCCGGCACTATGACTTCTTGAAAGGGAACGAAGTCTATAAAAAACGCATCGGCGGGCAGGAGGTGCCCCTGTATCGGTGTAAAATCGAACTATAGAGAGTGTCCATATAAGAAAGGTCATATTCGTTCATGTCCCCAAATACCGCCATTGAGTTGGTTCAACCGCTTCGAATTGCGATGCTCAGCATTCATTCCAGTCCCATTGGGCCTTTGGGTACTCAGAACACCGGAGGCATGAGCGTTTACGTGCGTGAACTGGCCAAATGGCTGGGCTATTGCGGACACCGTGTGGACATCTATACATATGTCCGGTCTAAGGATGAGGCGGTTATGCTTCATCCCAATGTGCGGCTGATCCATCTGGCGCCGCAGGGCGGTGAAGCGGTTGCCAAGGAGCAATTGCTCTTGAAATTGAATGTTGTTTTTGACGCCCTGGAAACCTATCGCCGTGATCATGGATTGGTCTACGATCTGATTCACAGCCACTACTGGCTCTCGGGTGTGGTGGGCGCCATGGCCCAGGCGCGCTGGCATTGCCCTCATCTGACCATGTTTCACACCCTTGGGGTGGTAAAAAACATGACCGCCAGCGGTGAAAATGAATCAGATCACCGCATCGCCCATGAGCGCTGGCTGGCCAAAGTGGCCGATGCGATTGTGGTGCCTGCCATTCGGGAACGTGATAATCTGATCGCTCACTACAAGGCTGAACCGGACAAGATCAGGGAGATTCCCTGCGGCGTAAATCTGGATCTTTTCCAGCCCCGGGAGCGTATGGCCGCCAGGCGGAAGATTGGTCTGCCGTTGGATGGGGATGTGGCCCTTTATGTGGGACGGTTTGCTTCGCTCAAGGGCATTGAGGCGCTTCTGGGCGCAGTGGCGGATCTAAAAGAGAGGATGCCACGGCTCCACCTTCTGGTGGTTGGCGGCGACGGTCCCTTGGCCGAAAGCACCCTCGCACTTATCCGTCTGGTCGCAGAATTGAAGATTCAAGACCGGGTCAGTTTCGCAGGGCGCGTGGATCAAAAGGCGTTGCCGACCTACTATAGCGCTTGCGACCTTCTGGTGGTGCCGTCCCATTACGAAAGTTTCGGATTGGTGGCATTGGAAGCCCTGGCGTGCGGGACACCGGTGGTGACCACTCCGGTGGGTGCGGTGGAAACCATTATCCAGCCCGGAATCAATGGCGACATCGTCGGTCAATCCAGCCGCGATATGGTTGCCCGGGGAATTGTCCGGGTATTGAATGACCGGCGCCCCGCCCCTTGTCAAATCAGAGCCACGGTGGCCCATTGCGGGTGGGAACGGATTGCCGCAGATGTTATCGACGCATACGGCGAACTGATTAAATTCCATCAAACCGCTTCACCGCCCAAGTCGGCGGCTCTCTGTTGCTCTTTTCCAAATTAAATAGGAGAATTGTTGCGTGAATACACCTGTTGATTTAATGGTCATCACCGCTCATCCGGATGATGCGGAATTTGGTGCCGCCGGAACGGTGGCCCGCTGGACCCGGGAGGGTAAAAAGGCTGTTTACGTGGTCTGCACCAACGGAGATAAAGGCACCAGCGATCGCGACCTGACCCCTGAGGCGTTGATGAAGATTCGCCAGGCGGAGCAACGTGCGGCTTGTCGTGCGCTGGGGGTAGGGGATGTGGTTTTTCTCGGATATGGGGATCAAACACTGGAAGACACCCCGGAATTCCGCAAAGATCTGGTGGCTCAGATTCGGATTTACCAGCCAGGCACAGTGATTACGCTGGACCCCTACCGCCGCTACCTGTGGCACCGCGATCATCGCATCGTGGGTCAGGTGGTGATGGATGCGGTCTTCCCCTTTGCCCGGGACCATATGGCCTACCCGGATTTGCTGGAAAAGGGACTGGAGCCCCATAATGTGGGTGAGATCCTGTTTTTCGGCACGGAGGACATCAATTACTATTCCGACATCAAAGCCACATTTGATCAGAAGCTGGCCGCCCTCTCCTGCCACGCCAGTCAGGTGCGGGAGCTGGGCAACGGCGATTTGCGCACATGGTTGTATAATCGTTGCCGCCTGCTCGCCAAAGGCAGCGATTACGAATTGGCCGAAGCGTTTCACCGGGTGCAACTGCCCGCTTAGGGCCGCGGGGAAAAAAGAAAAATAGTTATTGAAACCGGTTGGTTAAAACAGAAACCGGAAATTGATCAATCCAACACTTCTCGGACGGCCATTGCCAGCTCATATATTTTTATCGGCTTTTCAATGTATTTTCGGATTCCAAGGGCTTTGGCCCTTTCCGGGTCAATGGTGTCGCTGAAACCTGAACAGAGGATAATCGGAATATTCGCCTTCAATTGAAGAATATTTTTCGAAAGCTGGACCCCCGTGGTTCCGGGCATGGCCATATCGGTGATGATCAGATCAAATTCGTTTGGCCGGGAATGGAACAGATCAAATGCCTCGGCAGGATCGGTTGTTGATTCAACCCGGTAGCCGAGCCGTTCCAAAGCGCTGTGCACCATTGTCACAAGGGCGTTCTCGTCATCGACCACCAGGATTTTTTCACGGCCCCCGGGCAGCGCCTCGGGTTGGCGCTTCTCTATTATGATGCTGTTTTCCACCGCCGGAAACAGTATTTTAAAGGCGCTTCCCCTGCCGGACTCACTGTAAACAGATATCATTCCGCCATGATTTTTGATGATGCCGTGAACCACGGCCAGCCCCATTCCGGTGCCTTTTCCGATCGCCTTGGTGGTAAAATAGGGATCGAATATCCGATTCCTTGTCTCCGGCAACATGCCGCAACCCGTGTCGCTGATAGTTAATTGGACATACGGCCCCGGGGTTGCATCGGGATAGAGGGCGACCTCGTTTTCGTCTATGTGAATATCGTTTACCTCAACTTTGAGGATACCGCCCTTTTCTTCCATGGCGTGGGCCGCATTGGTACAAAGATTGATGATCACCTGGTGAATCTGAGTGGGGTCGGCAATGACGGCGGGGCAGCTTTTCGGCAGGTTTTGTTGGATATCGATGTTGGTTGGAATGGAGGCCCGCATTAAGGAGAGAGACTCTTTAATCATCGGGATGATCGAAACCGGCCTTTTGTTGAATTCCGTTTTACGACTGAAACTCAACAGTTGGCGAATGACATCCTTGGCCCGCAGACTGGCAATGCGGATCTCGTTCAGATTCCGCGCCACCGGGTTCCATTCCGGGACATCATCCATGGCCAACTCCGCATTGCCCAGAATGATTCCCAGTATATTGTTGAAGTCATGGGCGACGCCGCCTGCAAGGACGCCGATGGCTTCCAGTTTCTGGGCCTGTTGCAGCTTGGCTTCCATGGCCCTTTTTTCGATCTGAGCCTGCTTTTCAGCGGTGAGATCATTATAGATGGCGACAATTTCACCTGAGGGCAATCGATAGACCGAATTTTCGCGCCATCCCTGCAAACGGCCGTCCGAGTAAAAGCTCACCGGGTGATGAGTCGACTGACCGGTCCGGGCAACCTTTTGAAAAACATCCAGCAGGCCGAACGCCGCAACCCCCGGAAATATCTCGGACACGCTTTTGCCGATAATCTGCCGGCGCTCGACCTGTTCAATTTTTTCAACCGCCCTGTTAATATCCTTGAAAATGAAATCCCGCCCGTCTTCCGTGGGCTCATATATGGCCACACCACTGCTGGAGTGTTCAAAAAGATCACGGAATCGGCGTTCGCTTTCGGCCAGTTGGGCCGTGCGCGCCTCAACTTTGAGTTCCAGATGGGCGACCAGCTCTCTGATGCGGGCCGCCATGACATTGAGACTGCGGGCCAGTTCGCTCAATTCATCCCCGCCCTGCTCCTCGGCAAAAACACCCAAATTCCCCCGCCTGAGTTCTCCGGCAGAAGCGGTCAACCGGACCACTCTGCGGGTGATACTGTTGTTGAGAATCCGGGTGATACCCGTTGCCAGGAACAAACCTGCCAGGGGGACGGCGATCATAATGATAAAGGCCAACCGGTTGGCCCTGTCGATTCTGGCCTTGGCCTGTTTGACGTCAGCATTGGCCAGCTCAATCAAGGTGGTTGAAATGGGCGCCACGGCTTCGGCCTGCAGGGCAAAGTCGTTGAATTTGGCCCTGATGGACACGTCGATGTCCAAGATCTTTTCAGCCGTTGCCATGAACCGTTTCAGCAAATTATCGATAAGCCGCAGATGATCCGCTGGGACAGCCGGGTCTTTGGAGGCCGCTTCACGGAGTTGATAAGCGGTATTAAAAGCGGATTGCATCAAAAACCGTTTGCGGCTGATACGGTAATCCTGAACATGAGACCTCATTTGGCTGAAGTGATGAATCAGGATATCGGATGTCAACACAGCGCCAAGGGCTTCAAAATGCGTCTCCATCTGCGCTTCCATGCCCCCTATGGGTGCAGCCAGCTCAGTAACCAATTCAACGGAGCGGATGGAGGTGTCTGCAAATCGTTTGGCTGAGGAGAGGTAGAGATTCAAGTCCACGTTGCTTTTACGAAGGGCCTCGCTTACGGTGGATTGTTCGATCAACTTTTTCAGGGCATGGCTGGTGGTTATCACGCGAGCTACCTGGCGCACCGATGGTTGAGCGTATTGTTCGTGGGCTGCGGCCAAACCGACGGTGGGATATTGAAGAAAGAAACCGGCGTGCAGATGACGGGCCCTTTCCATGCCCCGGTCCATTTCCAGGACCATGCGCTGAATCTCCGTGCTTATCCGAATGGCGTTTTCCCCATTGCGAACAATCAAAAGGGAGAGATACCCAGTCAACGCGACGGTCACAATCAGGGCCAGCAGCAATCCGATGCCGAGACTGAAACGGGTGGAGATGCTTATGGTGCCGACCAATCGGGATATTTTGCTTTTCAGGTTCATACGCAAGCTATTTCGTCGGACTGTAGGTGAACAGCACATTGGATTGCAGACCGGTAACACCGGTCCGCGGATTTTCCAAACGCAGGACATTAAAGACCGGGTGGGCGCAATCGCCGAAGGCGTCGCAGTTCAGGGAGCCGGTCAAGCCTTTGTGGTCTCTGGTGGCGTATAGGGCGTCCCGCAGGGCCTGGCGGGGGATGTGCAAGGTGCCGTCGGGCTCCTGAACAGAGATCGTTGCAAGGGTTGTCAGCAATAAATCGGCGGCATCATAAGCGTTCAAGTGGTAGCTGGTCGCCGGTTGGATCTGGTACCTGGCCCTGTATTCATCGGCCAGCGCATCAACCGCCGGACCGGAGGGTGGGGCGGGGCCGATAAAATACATGCCCACGGCGGCCGATTGGACATCCTCGATAAACGAGGTTTCGATCAAGGCGCCGCCGCTCATCAGAATAATCCGCTCAAAGCCGGCTGTCTGCCGGGCCTGAAGCAGAATTTGATTGCCTTCGGGTTGAAACAGAGGGAAGAAGAGCAGTTCGGCGCCGGAATTGATAACGGCTGTCAGGACCGGTCTCATCTCATTATCTCCCTTGTTGACGGACGTGGCCAAAACGAGTCGCCCCCCCAGTTCCTCAAAGGCCTTTCCAAACCCATCGGTCAACCCGGTGGTGTAGATATCACCATCATCGATGGAAGCGGCCCTGCGCACGCCAAGCTTTTGGAAGGCATACATTGCTGCGGTTTTACCGGAGGTTTCTTCATTGGAGGCTGTCCGGAAATAGCCCGGTTGCCAATGGGGCGCCCGCTTTCCGGTGACGGTTGTCAGAAAGGGAGCGCTGTTGTTTCCTGATATCATGGTCAATCCAGCATCTGACATGACTTTTGAGGCGGCTGCTGCAGCCCCGGAACAGGTTGTTCCCAGGATGGCCACCGTTTGCGGATCGGCAATGATTTTCAAGGCGGCATTGGCGCCGCCTTCACCGGTACAACCCGTATTCTCCGTTTGCAGCTCAATGGGGTGGTTCAAGAGGGTCCCCCTGCGCTTGTCAATGGCCAGCTCAATGCCGCGCACCTGTTCCTGCCCCAACGCCGCCACCTTGCCGGAAAGCGCCTGCAACACACCGATCTTTATGGGATCCCCAGGCCCCACTTGAACACAGGCGATGCTGTCGTGACATTCAAAGCGGGCCTTCTTTTTTTCGCATGAAACGGTCAGGACGCCGACCGCAAAAACAAATGCAATAACAGATGGCAACACCAACAGTGATTTTAACATCTACCATACACCTCCTGCAAACGATTTAATAACATGCGACGGGTTGCATAATGCGTAAATCGGTCTTGGTGCGTTTCATTCACAAGAAAGCATTGAGCATCGAGCATTTAGAAGATGATTTCCGGAGCTGTGAATCGTTGCGCCTTTAAGATATTCATATTACACCAAAGGTCCGACTGTCCAGAATTTCGTAAAAATTCGGATCTGTTATGCTGTTTTCTAAATAACCGCCACCTCCGACAGCGGTTTGATGAATGTCTGCCGCAGGCTACAGGTATAAGCGCCTTGGATGGGGATCATGAGGATGCGCTGCAGGTAATCCCCGGAGCTTCACCCAATTTTACTGATGGGAGCGGAATCTTTTTGGATAGCTTTCTTATGGCTGGATATAACCGACCTCGGGCCGTTCTTCCCGATCCGGGGTTTGGAAAATCAAAGTGGTAATGGAGGCGTGGGCCGGGTATGGAACAGGGTAACCGGTCTTCAACAGCCGGGTTTTGTTTTCGGGGGTCAATGCCAGACCCCTGGCCCACAAAACCATGAAGGTGATGATGTCGCCGTGGGTGACGGCCGCCACCCGGCCACCCGGGTAGCGTTTGCGCATCCGGAAAACAAATCTGCGGGTGCGGGCCGCCACATCCAGGGGCTGTTCAAAGCAGGCCGCCACGCCCGTGTAAACGTCGCCGTTGCGGACATCAACCTCCGCCGCCGGCCGCCCCTCAAAGGGGGAGCACACCTCATTTAGCAGGGCGCAGATGTGCAGTTCGGAGGGGTTGGTTTGGGCCAGGAGGATTTCCCGGGCTGTTTGACGGGCCCGCAGCATGGGGCTGCTGTACAGGGCAGTGATAGAGCTGTCGCTGAGTTGAAGACCCGCAGCCTGGGCCTGGCGGCGCCCCTTGTCGCTCAGCCGGAACCGGGGCAGCCGGCCATAGAGAATCTGTCGCGGATTGTGCACTTCACCGTGCCGGATCAGATGAATGGTGGTGGGCGGCATTGCCATTGATTCACCCATTTTTGCGGAAACCATTTAAAATCACTTCCAATATCCAAAACCCGATTTCAGGCATGCTTGTGCGGCTGTTTTCCCAATGGATGCGCATGCTGGTGCACATGGGCATGGTGTTCGGTGTCTTTGATGATGCGGCCATCCTGCAGGGTTTGATAGGTATTTACCGTGTCAGCCATGAAATCAAATTCGTGGGAGATCAAAATATAGGAAAGGTCCAACCCTCTCAGAATCTCCTTGAGCCGGTTTTTTGTCTTTTCGTCCAGTCCGCTGGTGGGCTCGTCCAGCAGCAGCACCTCCGGCGCCATGGCCAGCACGGTGGCCATGGCCACCAACCGTTTTTCGCCGCCTGAAAGCTTGAAGGTCACCCGATTTTCAAAACCCTTGAGTCCCAGTTGATCCAGGGTGCTGCGGGAGATGGCGACAGCCTCCTCCCTGCTTTTGCCCATGTTCAGGGGGCCGAAGGCCACATCCTCCAGAACGGTGGGGGAAAAGAGTTGATCGTCCGCATCCTGGAACAGCAGACCGATGCGCTGGCGCACCACCACAAAATCCTTTTCTTCCAGAACCGGTCGGCCGAAAATTTCCATTTGCCCCTCATCAGGAGCGACCAGGCCCATGATGATGTGAAACAATGTGGTTTTTCCGCTGCCGTTGGGCGCCACCCATCCGATCCGTTCACCCCGGTGCATGGTAAAATCAAGATTGCGCAGCACCGGCGCCCTGCCGGGATAGGCATAGCTGATATTGCGCAATCGAATAATGGGGGCTTCTGCGGCGGTCATGGCATGAAGTTTAGCATACAATTACTCCCATTGCCATGGTTTATGGTGTTTGCTCAGGGCGCTGTTCGCCTTGAGCGATATCGCCTGCCGGATTGATCTTTTCCCTGACAAAATAGCCCCTGATTCGTTGACGATTGCGGCGGGTTTTACGGACGATGCCTTTTTTGCCGGTTATTGGATATGCCGGAGGCTTTGAATCCTTCGTTGATCGACGTTATTCACAACAGATGTTGAGAACTGAATTGTCACTCCATTTATGCTTGTCGGTATTTGCGGCATTAAGCATACTCCTTAAAAGCGTTATTGAAAAACGAAAGATTTTGTTTCTATTACTTTTTTCCATGCTTGTTTGGCTGCTTCCAGATCCTTCTTTTTAAGACAGCTAACGCTGTGGCTTACCGGCGAGGGCCGCTATAAAGCCACTTGTGTACGCCCGGCATGGGCGTGAATTTATGGGGTGCAAGTCCCCTATGTGTGAATCCGATTAACGTCATTAGACATTAATCCAAACATTAGCCGGCAACGGCAAGATCAGGTTTGCGAGAAGCTGTCCGAAGGAAGCCCGGGTGCAAAGCTGTGAGCCGACGAACAGAAATGTCATAGTCTCCTATCATGTGGTTTATATTTGGTTGTCAAGCCGGGACGCTCTGCGTGACCGGACGGGAAAACGGCATCGACCATCGCATACGTAAAGTTTAATGTTGACTATGCAGAAGCAAAACATGGCATCGTTTTCCCGGTCCGCTGTTATAATTTGATTCTACCTTTTAATGATCGCTATACTCCGCCACCTTTTTTAATAACTTATTTTGACTTTCTTGTGATAGACCATGCTCATCCATAAGCTTATCATATGCCTGAAGCTGTGCATTAATCAACTCATCCAGCTTTTTAGTCGCAGGTGATTCCGGAACTTCATCTCTCACTTCTTTGACGAAAGAAAGAAACGTATGAAATGAGCAATAATTAAGAAAGCCTAAGCGCAAATGGCGACTGGTACATTTGTCACAAAATCCATGATTTGGGCAGTTTAATTTAGGGCAGGGACATATTTTTTTCATATCCATAGTGTATCTCCCTTATTATAACGCTATGCTCACCGAACGCCAAGGGCCGCATGGCCCTTGGCGTTCGGTGGAGCCATTTGTGTACGCCCGGC
>JBFFHG010000027.1:0-11537 GCA_041557055.1 Desulfosarcinaceae bacterium | reverse complement strand
GGGTCATGGCATATCCCCGGTGGCGTTTTGGCTGAAAATCACACGGCCCTGCCGGGGCCCATACCGGATGTGGATCACGATGCGGTGCCGGCCCTGTGCAGATCGATTCGTATTGACCGGTGCCGGCGTATATCCTTCACCGCCGTCCACTGCGGCCGGGTTACTTATTGACTGCTTCATGAATCACCACGCCGCTGATAAAGGTTCGCAAAAAAGGATCGATCTGCCGCAGGTAGTAGTTGAACTTGGCGATTCCCCGTCGGGACACGTACAGAATGTCGTTGTCCCTGAGCAGATAATTCTCCGACAGATCCCCGGTTTCCAGCATGCGCGTCAAATCCACGTTTCGGACGACGCCCTTTTCCTGCATTCCCCGGATCAGCCGGACGCTGTCGAGGTTGGCGTCTTCGGTGGGGCCGCCGGCCATGTTCAGGGCGTCCATAAGGGAGAGGCCCGCGGTCTGGATCTGATAGGAACCGGGCTGGTTGACCTCGCCCATGACGAAAACGGCGGCATCCATGGATGCGGGGATATAGATGATGTCGTTGTTGGCCAGGCGGATATTGAGCTTGATATTGGCCTTCTGGAGCAGTTGCAGCAGATCGACCCAGATGATCTGGTCCCTGCCCCGCACGATATAGCACTTGGACAGAAAGATGGTTTTGTCGCGGGTGGGCAGTCCGCCGGCCATGGCCAGGGCGTCGAGCAGGGTGCCGCCGCCGCTGAAATGAATGACGCCGGGGTTGCTGACCCGTCCAAGCACGTACACTTTGTTGTTCAGATATTTCAAAATGTCCACTGTGACAATGGGCTTTTGATAGTAGGGCGCATACTGGTCGGCAATGGCGCGGGCGGCGGCCTCCCGGTCCAGGCCGCCGATTTTGAACGCTCCGACCAGAGGCAATGTGATAAAGCCGTACGGCCCCACGGTGTGCTCGCCGGAGAGCTTATCCCGATTCCACACATCGACTTTCAACAGGTCCCCCGGCCCGATGAAGTAGGCCTGGTCCAGTCTGGACTCGTAGAGGCGAATGATTTCGGGCGTGGCAAAAGGCATTTCGGTTTCAACGGCTTCGACCTTGAAGCGGTCATCTGTCTCGGGCGGCGGCGGGGGCGCAGACCGGCATGCGGTCAACTGGGAAAAGATTCCGCCAATCAGAATAAGGCCTGAGAAACAGATGAGCTTTTGCGCTGATCGCATTTGCGATTTCTCGTTTAAAGGGTTCGGGTGAAACCAAATCCATGCGGCGGTGGTGCAACAGCCGCTTCCCGCACCGCCATCCATCCGGGTGCCGGTGCGCCCGGATGCGTACATGCCTGGCCGATGCCGCCGAGCATGTAGAGGTATTGGACGGTCTGGGCTCCCGAATAGACCGTGGCCTGGGTGAAAATCGCTGCAAACCAGCCGGCTATCAGGCACCACGCCAGCCGCCCCATGGGATCGTCATGCCCTCTGATCGCGGCGAATCGGTAGAGCCGCAGAAAAATTCCCAGCAGAAAAATCAGGTAAAAAGTGAGCGCCGCCAGACCCGACGCCAGGGCCACGCCCAAATATTCCGAATCGATGGAACTCATTCCTTTTACCGACGGCACTGAAAAGCGCCCCCAACCTATCAGCGGCCGTTCGGCCGCCACCTCCATATAGGCCTGCCACATCTCTTTGCGGTAGGCGATATTGCGTTGGTCCACCGTTTCGGCAGTGGCCCGCGTTACCGATGCGTATTCGATGAATTTGGGCACGCTGACCAGCAGAACCATGGCCCCCAGGGCCAGCGCCATGGCCCCCAGGACCGCTTTTCTGTTCGACCAGCCGTAATAGATGATGCCCAGGCCCATCATCAAGCCCAGGATGGGCGCCCGCGACAACGAAACGAACACTCCCATCATATTCAATGCCACCACCGTCACGCCGAACTTTTTTTTGGCGCCGTAGTGGCCTTGGTTGTGGCACCACAGCGCCAGTGGGGCCGTCAGCGCAAAAAAGTATCCGGAGACAATCGGGTGTGAAAAGGGTCCGAAGGTCCGCTTGAACCCCCATCGGATCATCACCATGCCCGTGTCCCACATCACATGCCGCGGCCACGCCCGCCTGAGCAACTCGTCAAAGTAATTGGTAAACATCCTGAATTCCACGATGTTGAGCACGGCAATGCCGGCGCCCAGCAAGGTCATGACTTTGATGATGCGAACGAGCGTTTCGCGCTCCTCGCTGAAAGTGCGAGCCATGACGAAGGGAAAGAACATGGCCATCATGTTGTTGAACAGAATTTTCTGCGCCTCCTTGTAAGTGCTGTTGCTCCATTGACCGAAAAAAATCGTCAACACGTACATAAGCACCACTCCATCCATCCATTGGAACCGGTAGCCTTCAAAGTTCCGCAGGGCCCATGCGCCCAGAATGGGGATCAACGCCGCCGACCAGAACATCAATTCCGGAACGCCGGAGACCAGTTTGGTATCGAAATAGACCGGTAGCAGGGTCAGGCAGGGCAGGAACAAAAGGGTAAAAACATCCGACGGCTTACGATTGAACAGCAGCACGATACCGGCCGCCAGAGGTAACAGAATGACTTTATCCATAGTTCCAGGGCGATTGATCGTTTATCGACAGAGCATCGTGGGCTGAACCCGAAAAACAGGCCCCTTCCTATTTTCCCTGCACGTGCCGCCAGCCCAGCAATTGAAGCATATAGCGTCCGATAAGCCGCAGATCGTAAACAACGCCATGGGATACCGAATAGACAGCGTCCGCTGAGTAGATTTGATCGCGGGTGGCGGCTGCGCCGAAGTTCACCTGGGCTTCGCTGATCAGGCCGGCCCTGCACTTGAGATAGAGTGCGCGCCAATCCTCGGGCAGCCGCAGAATTTGATTCCTGTGCCGCGGCGCCACGCCCGCAAAACCGAGACTTCCCGCGGCCACATTGACCAAGGCCGGTACGATCCGAAACAGCAGATCACGCCAGCCGGCCGTCGTCAAAAATTCGGATGATCGGCCGTCGTTTGCACAAATTCCCAGTTGATTTCCCAGACGCCATTCAGCCGGGTCCGGGGCGGCCGGCAACAAGACGAAGGTGCGGCGGTAAAACGACGGCGCCCTGCGCCGCACGCGACTGTAAAGCCAAACCATCAGGAGCCATGGTGAAAAGCAAATCAACAACAGCGCAGCCACACTCCTTGACAGCATCCGCAAACATCCGTGACGCACGGTGCCCTTTACCAGGCTGCCGAGGAGGAACGCTTCGCTCACCATGAGTTCGGAACCAAGCCGAAGGTTGACCAGACAGTTGCGATCGACCACCACTCGATCGAGTTCGAGGTTCTCGCCCACATAACTTTCTGGAAAAATAATCGATTCCCGGACTGTCGCATGCTGATCGAGCATGCAGTCGCGGCCCACGGAGGCATAGGGCCCAAGGCTGGCCTCCCGGCCGATCCGGCAGTTTTCCCCCACATAGAGCGGCGCCCTGAGCCGGGCGGCCGGGTGCAACCGGACATTGCGCGACAACCAGATGCCCGGCTCGGTCTGGTTTCCGGCCCAGCTCACATCGGTTCTGCGACCGCCGAGCACTTGGCGATGACTGTTGAAAAGGTCGTTGATGGATCTGACGCTGAGCACGGGCTGATCCGAAACCAGCGTCTTCACGCTGCCGGGCAGACCGGCCAAATAGTCGCAGAGTCCTTGCTCATCGATGTTGAACGGCAGCTTGGCAAGGCATCGTGTGGGCAGCAGCGCCCAGCCGGACCATGCCACTGAGTTGTGATTGCCGGTGGAAAACGGATCGATTGCGAAAAACAATTGAGGGCTCCGGGACACGCCGAATCGATATAATCCGTGCCAGTCAAGGGGGGGCCAGCGATCGGCATGCACCAGCAGCATGGGCGGCGTATCGCCCGCCCCGCAATTAAGTCGCAGGAGCGGCCGGTACGGTTGCCCGGGATTTTTGATCAGATGATAGGAGACCGTCACCCCCCAGCGCCTGCCGTCGTCCAGCAGGGCCTCGATTTTTTCGGGCCGTTTGCTGATGATCACATCGAAACGTCGAATCCCCGCTTGAACCAGATGTTCGATGACGTGTTGAATGAACGGCCTGTCCATCAGCGGCATGATGACCGCCGGGTAACGCTCGGCCAGGACTTTGGTTTCGGTGGACAATTCGTGTGTGGCCACGAGAATGGCGCGATCCGGGGGCGGCCTTGTACCAGCATCATGTTGCATATTAATAGGCACCCTTTCCCATCAGTACCGCCGGTACTGTTTTAAAAAGGATTTTGATATCGCTCCGGACGCTGCGGCTTTGAATGTACTGCACGTCTAATTCAACCTGCCGGGGGAACGGGATGTCGCCGCGTCCGCTGATGGCCCAAAGGCTGGTCAGACCCGGTCTGACATCCAGACGCCGGCGGTCCGCAAGGGAGTAGCGGGCGACTTCCGGTACAATGGCCGGGCGGGGACCAACCATCGACATATCGCCTTTCAACACGCACCAAAGCTGGGGAAGCTCGTCGATGCTCAATTTACGGATGATTCTGCCGACCCTGGTGACGCGCGGGTCTTTTTTCATTTTAAAGGTGATGCTGCCGCTGTGGTGACTTTGGTTTTCGATTGACGGTTTAAGCCGTTCGGCATCGACCACCATTGACCTGAACTTGGGAAACGCGAACTCCCGGCCCCACTTGCCAACCCGGACCTGCCAGAACAGCACCGGGCCCCTGTCTGTCAGTTTGACGCCAGCCGCCACCAGCAAAAAGAGAGGCGCCAGCAGGATCAAAGCCGTGGCCGCGATGACGATGTCGATAACTCTTTTGACGGCCTGGGCGCCTCCCACCACGATGATCCAGGCATATTTTTTGTAATGGTAGCGCCACCGGGCTGTAAATCTGCCCGCTGCACCATAGCGGCGGTACAATTCGTCGATCATAGCGGCGCGATGTTTTTCCCGGCTTTGGTGTATGCGCATATATCAACCCCCATGACGGTCAAGCTGGTGGAGCCGTCCGCATAATTTTTGAGCGAATCTTAAGGCGCCTGAAGAGCTTCCTGTTGGGAATCAAAAATGTCCACGATGCGGTGCATGCGTATCAATTCAATCAGCGTGCGCACTTTGGGTTTAAGGCCGAACAGCTTCAGACTGCCGCCTTTTTGATTCAGCCGGCGCAAGCATGACAGAATCGCCCCGCACCCGGAGCTGTCCAAAAAGTCCACCTGCCCCATGTCGAAAATCACATGGGAATTCTCTTCGATGACATCTTTCAGTCCGTTGCGCAGCGCGCCGGCGTTTTTGGCGTCGATCACCTCGGTCAGAATATGCACCACAACGGCATCGGGGTGCTTTTCCAGTTCAAATTGCATTTTCTCCTCCTGTAATGAGATTGCCAGGCAGGCAATATTGGTTCCGTCGGCATCGCGGCAATAATTTACCTGGTCCACCGCCTGGGAGATAATATACAGCCCGAAACCCCCGGTTTGGGTGCCGTCAAAGGCCGGCGGCGGAACGGCGTCGGGGTCCCAGGGGGCGCCCTGGTCGTGAAAACGGAATTCAATCCGGTTTGATCCGTGTCGCGCCTCGATGGATATGGTCCGGCCGGGCTGCTCCCTGTAGGCATGCCGGACGATGTTGGCGGTCAGTTCGCTGGCGGCCAGTTCCATCGAATCGATGCGCTCCTGTGTTAACGGCCGGTCGGGCAGTCCAGACAGAAATGCGCGCACGAATGCGCGCACGCGTGACAGGTTTTTCAAGTCCGATTCGATGGTCAATGTCTCAAATGCTTGGGGAGATGTCATTTTCGCCTTCTCAATCAATTTTTAGCGCGACGCAGGTAAAATCATCACAAAAGGTTTTTCTCCCGGAAAAGGCCATGACTGTTTCCTTGACCGTATGGATCAGTTGCCGACAGCCGGACACCCGGGCGTGCTTTTCTATGATGCGCACCAATCGCTCTTCTCCGAACAGTTCCCCTGCGGAATTGACGGCTTCCGTCAATCCATCCGAGTAGAAGAAAAGCAGATCCCCCTGTTCAATGGGAACATCGGCCTGTTCAAACGGAGCGGCTTCCGGGAAGCCAAGGGGCATGTTGACGCCCTTGATAAGATCGCAGCGATCATCAACCCATCGATAGTGGATTGTCCGGGTGTGGCCGCAATCGACGTATTTGACAAGCCTGCCGGTCGCATCGATTCTGGCGTAGCACAGGGTGATGAACGATTCCAGGGTTTCCAGTTGGCAGATCATGGCACGCTGCACCGCAGCGACCAGTTCCTGCGGTTCGGGTATGGCGCTGCACCCTTGCGAAAGCATCAGACTGTTGAATGTGCGCAAGAAACAGTTCTTGGCGGCAGCCCCCAAAAGTGCGGCCGGTATGCCTTTGCCCATCACATCACCCACCACCAGGTCCAAACAGCGGCTGTTGATCCTGAAAAAGCTGAAAAAATCGCCATCGACCTGCTTGGACGCAATGGTCAGCGTGGCCGCCTGGATGCCGTTCAAATCATCCGGCGTGGGCTCCAGTAAAAGCGTTTCCTGAATCCTGGCGGCGGCCGCAATCTCCTGTTCGCGCGATTGTGCCAGGGCTGCGGCCAGCGCCCGCCGTTCTTGCTCCATGTTCCATTGCCGAGTCAAGGCGCGGGCAAGTTGCCGGACCTCCTCCGAACTGAACGGTTTGCGCAGGTAGATCAGGTCGTCCCGGCCGACGGACCGGACAATATCTTCCACGGAGTATTCACTGAAGGCGGTAACGATGACGATCCTGATCCGGGGGTCCAGCATCCATATTTGCCTGGTGGTTTGGGCGCCGTCCAGCCCGGGCATTTTCATGTCGACGAATGCCATGGCAAACGGCTCGTTGCGGTCAAGCGAGGCTTTGACCAGGGCGATCCCCTCCGTTCCGTTGTGTGCCGTGATCACGGCATGGTGCGGCCGTCCGGTTTCAGGATCGTCGGCGATTCGAACGGTTTCCCCGAAAAGAGCGGCCGCCTTGCCAATAACTTCGCCTCCGTGCGTCACGGCGGCAAGGCTCTCTGCGATCGCTTCGCGCACACCCGGATCGTCGTCTATGATAAGTACTCTGTTGTTATCTGTTTTTCGCATGCCGCGGTTCCCGATGATAAATTGCGCCCTGGAAGCCGATTTGTTTTTGCGCAAGGCCTTGGGGCTGATGCTTCAATGTCCGGCGGACGCTTTTGCCTGGATATCTGTCGAGTGCTGGAGGTGCACGAAGTAGGCCAATACCGGTGAATGGAGAATTAACTGGTTGTCATTCTTGAATAATTGGTACTCAATCACAGAAATAACGACTCGAAACGCAAAAAAAATGCACTCCGCCACGGCCCTTTTCGCCTTAATGTAGCATGTTGTTAATCGCCAACTGGCCAATACAACTACAAAAACAGCAAATGAACCGATTGCAAAATGCGCGAAAAAAACAGCAAAACAGATGCCTCTGATACAGGCTCGCTCACAAAGCAAAGAACTCAAGGTTATCAGCAACACCAGGGTAATATTGACTCTATCACCTGCAGCCGTATTCTGCAAGACTTGAACCGTGCAGAATTCCATAGATATAGCGGGCCGCTTGACCGGCACCGTTTTCGCCGGCCGGCCGGGCTCTGCCCAGGCCGAGCAGCTCGGGCAGGGTCTCGACCCAGGAGCCGTCGACATAGGCTTCCGGGGCAATCGGCCGGGACGGCAAGTGGCGCTGAATAAATTCTTCCAATACATCCGATTCCGGCGATCGGGGGCGCCGGATATATCCGAAGGCAAGGCCGCATTGATAGGCTTCGGCCACAGTGCTGTAGCCGGTCTTTCCCACCAGGGCATCGGCCGCCATGATCAGATCGGGATGGTAATAATCGGAGTGGACGGGGAGCAACAAGACCCTTTGATGGGGACGGGACCGGCTATCTGCGCCGGGGATGACGAGCAACGGTTTTAAATCGGCGGGCAATTTTGAAAGAAAGTCGAATCGGTCCGGTACGCCGCCCATGCTCACCAGCACCATCTGATCTGTTTCGCTGATCCCCAGCCGGCTGCGGACCCGGCCGCCATCGCTGCGAGCCTCGCGGCTGATGGGCGGCACCTTGAAGGCTTTTGCCACCGGTCGGCACAAAGGGTGGGTTTGGATATGGTGGTCGGCTTGTTGAAAAACGCCGCTCAGATAGTCCATGTGAGGCTTCAGCCGGGGGGCGGCGGCAACATAGCCGCTGTAGATCCAATCCCAGGTGAAGTTTTCCACCAGCACACTGGCGAGTCCGGCCCGGCGGGCCGCTTCAATGCCCAGGGGGGCGATATCGCAGATCACCAACCCGCAGCCCAATTGATTGATTTGATCGGCCAGGCGGCCAACCTTTGCTTCTTCAAAAGGCAGCATCCGGTCCAGTTTTCGGCAGGTGGCCGCGACATCCTCCTCTAAAGGCGATTTCTGGACCATGCCGATATCCGCGGCCAAGCTGTGGTAGCCGAAATCGCGATCAACAGAGTCTTTGAATATCCACTGGGGGCAAGTGGTGAAGAGCTCAAACCGGATCTGCGGATCAAGCTTCAATAAGGCCGCCATCACCGCGGCCGCCCGGCTGGCATGGCCGAAACCATGGGGGGTGATAAAATAAGCAATGGTGGGCGGCAGTGTCACGGCTCTCCTCTTGCGGCTTTCAATTCGGAAAAAAGGTTGAATAAATCAAATACTTACTTTCAGCTATCACAATTCTAACATATTTTTATTATTTTGTGATGTTGGGAAAGGGGGGCCTGGCTCGTGCCGATGATAGTGAATTTGCAGTGCCCGCGCTGCCATTGCGATGCCCTTTATTGTTACGGGCGTGTCAAAAACGGCAAACAACGCTATCTTTGTTTGCTTTGCAACCGCCAATTTGTTCCCGGCCGGTCACGGCAGGGGGTTGAGCCGCGACCCCAATGCCCTTTGTGCGGCGGGAAGATGCATCTCTACATGCGGGAGGGCAATGCAATCCGTTTTCGCTGTGCCAATTATCCGGATTGCCGAGGCTATGAAAAAAGGGAAATCCCAACCATAGGGGAGACTCAACAAAGGCGCGACCCCTAATTATTGAAAGCGGTCAGCAGCGCCCGCAGATTGGCCCAGAGAACCCTGAGCTCCAACTTTAAGGGGAGCTCAGGGCGCTCCGCCTTTAAGTTGCCGATGGTGAACCGGATTTCAGGAGCGCGTTTTGATACTTTTCCATTGGCGGAGATCATTTCAATGGTGGCGTAGTATTGACAGCCCTTGAGAAATGGCTGGCCGTCGGCGTAATGTGTCACCCCCAGACTGTTGCCGACTGCGGGGTAGACCGCCTCATAACGGCCCGGCCGGGAGCCGCAAAAGACGCGATAGTGGCTTTCGGGATCGTGTTCATTATCCCAGCCGAATTGAACCCGACCTGCCTTGTAGGCGACAACAAAACCCTGGGGGGCCGGTAGTGACCGGGGGGCGGGCCTGGCTGCAGCCATCCGGGTCGCTGAAACCACCATCGGCGGATGGGCGTAATCGTCCAAATCCCGACGGATATGCCCAGGCATCTGCCGGCCGTTGAAGAAGGCCAGCATCAAGCTGAAATCCTGTTCGACGCCGTTATAGGTCGGGCCGGCCCCGCCGAATTGTTCACCGGTCAGCAGCGTCACGTCAAATCCATTTCCATTGCCCGGTGCGGGCGGCGTGTACTGGCGGCCGTGATAGGTGCCGAAGGGATTGGCGCTGATGCTGAAAGAGGCGTTGCGGATATCATAGCGCATTCTCAACGGCGCAAAGGCGAAATTGGATTGGATGCCGGTGTCCATCGCCACGGCCATTCCGGAATTACCGGCGACAAGGCCGACATAGGATTCGGTAATGTGATTGTTGACATTGTCCAGGTTCAGGTTCAGGTGGCTATAGCGGAAGTAGTCGAGCGCATATTCGGTCGCCACGCCCAAATAATTCTGTTTCAGGATGCGAATGGGATTTTTTTTGGTGGCGCGCGGCGCAAACCGGATTTCGGCGGGCGCCACATCCTGCCAGTTCAAATCGGCCCGCCGCCTCAAGACCGGGGCCGCCGCCTTGAGGATATCCTGTTGTTCGGTGGATGGGTAAATGATTTTGCCTTGAACGATCAGATAGGGCAGATCGGCGATCAAGGTCAGCCGGTAATGCATTCGGCCTTTGGATAATGTATGCTTTTCAGGACCAGGCAATGGTCCGGTCACCTGAAATGATGCGGACCGCCCGTCGGCCGAGGGGGGTTCCGGTTGAATGATGCCCCGGGCCTGCAATGTCTGGCCGCCCCATTTCAGATAGGGCATCAGACTGCCGGCATCGGTCTGCCGGATGCCGTCCAGGTAAATTCCCTCCACCCGGCCGTTTTTGAAACGGACGCCGAGGCTGCCGTTGGATATGCCTGCCTGATCCACCTTTATCCGACCGTTGACTGCCGGAGGGGCTTCGGTCCCGGCAACGGTGCAGAGAAAGTAAATTCCGTCTGTTACAGTTTCCGGTGGGGCAATGTATAAGGAGAGCCGGGGCAAGGGTTTCTGATCCATTTTGATGCCGAGATTCACCGTCGGAAGTACTTCGCCGTTGGGCCTTGCGAGTAAAATACGCATCCCCTCTTTGTATCCTTCGGGAGGTGGTATTTTGAGGAAACGGTTACCGTCCATATTTTCTTCCCGGCCTGTTTGCAGCACCATCACAGTATCCAGGTGCAAGAGGCCGTTATTCTTTTCAACCGGCGCGGCCTGTTGTTTCAGGTGCCCGCGCACCCCATCGGCGATCAAGTCCTCGATTGTATCCGAATAGCTCTCCAGGTCTTCCATGAGCCCGGCCATGGATAACTCGCGCTGTCGCGCCACAAAGGGTGTGGCCATACCGAAATGGGTGGTGGACAATGCCCGCAACCGCTTCATCTCCGCAAAGGTGATCAGGTTTTGCAATTGCACGATTTTTTCGGAATCTTCAAAGATCGCCATGGCCTTGCGCGCTGCTGCGCCAACGCGACGGCTGCGTTCGATGGTCGTCCAATAGCGGGAGGCATCGGCCTTTTCAGCCCAGGAGTTGTATCCGTTGAAACTGCCGTCGGCGGTGTCCTGACTGAAAGAAAAGGCGCCCACCGGCGGATGGTGAGCCAAATAGCCGCCCAAGGTGGTGAAGCTCACATTGGGCAGGTTCTGGACTTCGCGCACCAGGCCGCCGATACCGCCGGTGTTGGGCAGCCACGCCATGATCCAGGGCAGATCGATACCGCTCCACAACTCCGAATCGGCATCGTAGTTGATAAAAATCAGCGCATCCCGATCCAGATCGCCTTTGTTTTGCATGTCGCGCAGTTGTCCAACCCAATGCTTGAGGCTGACACGCTCCACCAGATCGCCGAAATGATAGGTGGGGATGATGACCGTCTCTTCTTTGGTTTCCGGATGACGGTAAAGAACGGGATTGTGGGCTTCAGCCGGGGTCAGCGGACGGCTGAAGACCCTGAAGGCATCAAAGGGCGTCGAGCTGTAATACAGCGCCACCGCCCGGATGCCGTGTTTCTTGTAAATGGAGAAGTTGCCGGG
>JBFFHG010000026.1:0-11671 GCA_041557055.1 Desulfosarcinaceae bacterium | reverse complement strand
GGGCCGCAGGGCAATACCTGCGGCGTGAATACCTGCCTTTCTCATGGAGGGCTTTTCCCTTCTATGATGGCCTGTTCTTTGGCCAATTTGAACTGGAAGCTGTCGGCCAGGGCATGCCAACTGGCTTCGATGACGTCTTCGGAAACGCCGACGGTGGTCCAGATATCATCGTGGTCCCGGGATTCGATAAAGACCCGTACGCGGGCTGCGGTGCCTTCACGGCCGTCAATAACCCGCACCTTAAAATCCACCAGGCGCATCACATCCAGGTCGGGGTAAAATTTGCCCAGCGCCTTGCGCAGAGCATTGTCAAGGGCACTGACCGGACCATGGCCTTCGGCGGCGGTGATTTCATGGGTATCATCCACCTTGATCTTGATGGTGGCATGGGCGGTACAGGGCCGATCCAAATCTTTTTCAACGGTTATTCGGAAGGACTCCAGATCGAAGAGCGGTTTGAATTGCTGGGTAAATTTTTCCAGGAAGATTTTCAAGGACCCCTCGGCCACATCAAATTGATACCCCTGGTCTTCCATGATCTTGATTTCGGATACGATCTGTTTGCAGTCAAAACCGTTGCAGCCCAGTTCGACGCCCATCTCCTTGGCCTTGTATTCCACATTACTTTTGCCCGACATGTCGGAAACCAATACCCGGCGCTTATTGCCCACCAGGGCCGGGTTCATATGTTCATAGGCGCGGGGAACCTTCATGATGGCGTTGACGTGGATGCCGCCTTTGTGGGCAAAGGCGCTATTACCCACAAAGGGTCTTGAATTGAGCGGGATCATGTTGGCGGTCTCGCTGACATAGCGCGACAAAGTTTTGAGTTTGCTTAAATGCTGGTCAGGGATTGTTTGGCAATCCATTTTCAACATCAATATGGGAATGATCGATGTGATGTCGGCGTTGCCGCATCTTTCGCCATAGCCGTTGACCGTCCCTTGCACCATAACGGCGCCGGCCTGGACGGCACTTATGGAGTTGGCCACCGCCAGGCCGCAGTCATTGTGGCAATGGATTCCCAATCGGGGCGAATATCCTTTGGCGTTTAAATAGTGCTGCGCTTCGCTGACCATGGTCTGGATTTCATCGGGCAGGGTGCCGCCGTTGGTATCGCACAGAACCAGGAATTCAGCTCCGCTCCGAGCTGCTGCCAGCAAGGTTTCAAAGGCATAACGGGCGTCCTCTTTATAACCATCGAAAAAATGTTCGGCGTCGTAGACCACTTCACGATCATGGGACTTCAGAAACGAAATGCTATCGCCAATCATGGCCAGATTTTCTTGCCGGGTATTGCCCATGACCTCTTGGACATGCAGCGGCCAGGTTTTGCCGAAAATGGCGACAACCGGTGTTTCAGCCGCTATCAAGGCTTTCAGATTGGGATCGTCACCGGCCCTGGTGCCGGGTTTGCGGGTGGCGCCGAAGGCCGTAATCCGGGTATGGGAAAAAGTCTCTTTACGGGCCAGTTCAAAAAAGCGCACATCACGGCTGTTGGAACCCGGCCAACCGCCCTCGACAAAGTGTACGCCCAATTCGTCTAATTTTTTAGCGATCTTCACCTTCTCTTCGGAGGAGAAGTTGATATTTTCGGCTTGGGTGCCGTCTCGGAGGGTTGTGTCGTAGATTAAAATCGGTTCCATGATATGTCCGCCATTTCAAGTTAGTGTCCATCCATAAATGGCCAATTTGTCCGATATCCGTGTTGTGGGAAAAATTTTATCCTCGGAATATCAACCATATGCCTGCGGTTAAATTTTTTCCACGCCTTGATCTCGACCAAATTTGCCTATTTCTGGATGGACACAAGTTAATCCGTTCGCCTTGGGGTCGATTCAAAAATCATTGGCCCAAAGCGATCCCCGATGCTGCGGGGATTACTTTGAATTTCTGTTTTTGGAGACCCGCTGGGTTGTTGCAGCATCATATCGCCGGAACTATTTTTTGGCGCGATTTTCCGGGCGCAGGCTGCGTACTGCTTTTCCGGCTTTCCACATCTCTGAATTTCGAATTACGGAAAGCTCTTCTTCCAGTCTTTCGCGGTAATCCGGAGCGCCGTTGCGTTCCAGGGTAATACGGGTTTCGGTGCCGTTGACCACACTTTCATAGAGTTGATCGAACACAGGCACCACGGCATCACGGAATCTGGGCGCCCAGTCCAGGGCGCCACGTTGGGCGGTGGTGCTGCAATTTGCAAACATCCAGTCCATGCCGTTTTCAGCTACCAGTCGAATCAGGCTTTGGGTCAGTTCCTCGACAGTTTCGTTAAAGGCTTCACTGGGGCTGTGACCATGTTTGCGCAATAAATTATACTGAGCTTCCATGACCCCGGCCAAGCACCCCATGAGGACGCCGCGCTCACCGGTCAGATCGCTGTGAACCTCTTTTTCAAAGGTGGTTGGGAACAGATAGCCCGATCCGATGGCGATGCCGATAGCCAGGGTGCGCTCCTTGGCGCGGCCCGTGGCATCCTGGAAAATGGCATAGCTGGAGTTGATGCCGCTGCCGTCCAGAAAGTTGAGGCGCACATTTCGGCCGGACCCTTTGGGCGCGACCAGAATGACATCCACATTTTCAGGCGGAATGACCTTGGTCTGCTCTTTGTAGACGATTGAAAAACCATGGGAGAAGTAAATCGCGTCACCGGGGTTCAGGCAAGCCTTGACGGTGTCCCAGGCCGCCATCTGGCCTGCATCGGAGAGTAAATATTGAATAATGGTGCCGCGTTTGGCGGCTTCTTCGATGGGAAACAATGTCTCTCCGGGGATAAACCCATCGGCGATGGCGCGATCCCAACAGACTTTGTCGCTCTCCAACTGCCCGACGATCACTGAAAATCCATTGTCGCGCATATTGAGGGCTTGGGCCGGGCCCTGCACCCCGTAACCCAGCACAACGATAGTTTCGTCGGCAAGCACTTCACGTGCTTTTTCAAGTGTAAACTCTTCTGCGGTGATGACTTCCTCGGTAACGCCTCCAAAATCAATTTGTGCCATTACATTCTCTCCTTAAAATAAAGTTTGGCCCTGAGGCCTGCGTTAATAGATCTTCATTTCTAAATCTTCGCCCATATGCCATTTGCGGACGGGCGCTATTTGGGGTCCCGGTAGAGCGCCAATGTTCCGGTGCGGGCGATCTCCTTGATACCGATGGGTTTGAGCAGACGAATCAGGGCTTGGATCTTTCCCTGATCGCCGGTGATTTCCAATGTGTATTGTTCAGCCCCCACATCCACAACCTTGCAGCGGAAGATATCTGCAATTCGCAATATTTCGGCCCGTGTTTGAGAGGTCGCTTTGACGCGAATAAGCGCCATTTCGCGCTTGACAGCCTCCTCAATGCTTAAATCCCGCACCTTGACGACGTTGATCAGTTTGTTGAGTTGTTTTTCGATCTGTTCAATCAGTGGCGGATTGGCTTTGGTCGTCACGGTGATGCGAGACACACCGGAATCCATGGTGGGGGCCACGCAAAGGCTTTCGATATTAAACCCGCGTCCGCTGAACAGGCCGACCACCCGTGAAAGCACGCCTGGCTCATTGTCCACCAATAGGGTCAGTATGTGTATTTTGTCTTCTTCCATATGATTTCCTATGATGCTTTGGTTTTGATTTAAACTTCTGTTTCCGGGACGGCTGATCATCAGGTCAACAACATTTCGGTAATGTTCTTGCCCGCCGGTACCATGGGGTAGACATTCTCTTCGCGCTCCACCACAAAATCCATGATCACCGGTTTGCGGATGGAAATGGCCTCACGCAGCACCGGTTCAACTTCGGAGGGCTTTGTGGCTCGCAGCCCCACGGCCCCGAAGGCTTCGGCCAGTTTGGCAAAATCCGGTGTGCAATCCATGCCGGTGCAGGAGTAGCGCCGGTCATAGAACAACTGCTGCCACTGCCGCACCATTCCCAGAAAACCGTTGTTTAGAATGGCCACTTTCACCGGGAGGCAGTATTGAACAGCGGTGGCCATCTCCTGAATGTTCATCTGGATACTGCCGTCGCCGGCCACGTCCACCACCAGTTTGTCGGGAAAGGCGATTTGGGCGCCGATGGCTGCCGGCAATCCGAACCCCATGGTTCCAAGGCCGCCGGAGCTGATAAAATGGTTGGGCTCGTCAAAGTGATAGTACTGGGCGGCCCACATTTGATTTTGCCCCACTTCGGTGGTGATGATCGCCTTGCCTTGCGTGAGTTCAAATAGCTTTTCCACTACAAATTGCGGCTTGATATGTTCATCATTCTGGTTGTACGCCAAGGGCTGGGTGTTTTTCCAATCCCTGATCTTTTTCAGCCACGGCACCCGCTGGGCCGTTACATCTCCCAAATCAGCCGTATCCAACATGTCGTTCAGGCTTTGCAGGGTTAACCTGCAGTCGCCCACGATGGGGACCGCGACGCCCACGTTTTTGCGGATGGAGGTGGGGTCGATGTCGATATGCACGATTTTGGCATTGGCGCAAAAGGTGTCGGTTTTCCCGGTCACCCGGTCATCGAACCTTACGCCCGCAGCGATCAGCAGGTCGCACTCGCCCAGGGACATGTTGGCCCTGAAGGTGCCGTGCATGCCGGGCATCCCCAGCCATAAAGGGTCGGTGCCCGGAAATCCGCCCAAACCCATCAGGGTGGCCGTCACCGGTATATGGGCGCGCCGGGCCAACTGGGTAAACGCCTCGGAGGCGCCGGATAGAATAATTCCGCCGCCGCCGAACAGAACCGGTTTTTGAGCCTTGCGGATCATATCCACCACTTTTTTCAACTGGCGTTTATTGGGCTCGTATGTGGGGTTGTAGGAACGGATCTGAATTTTATCACCGTTTTCATCGGGGTGGAACTTGATTTCCTTGTTGGCCACATCCTTGGGGATGTCGATAAGCACCGGACCGGGGCGACCTGAACGGGCGATATGAAACGCCTCGCCAATGGTTCGGGCCAGATCTGTGGTCTCCTTGACCAGGTAGTTATGTTTTGTACACGGCCGGGTGATCCCGACGATGTCCACCTCCTGAAAGGCATCGTTGCCGATCAGGTGGGTCGGCACCTGACCGGTGATAACCACCAGGGGAATAGAGTCCATATAAGCCGTGGCAATGCCGGTTACGGTATTGGTGGCGCCGGGGCCGGAGGTTACCAGGCAGACGCCGACTTTGCCGGAGGCTCTGGCGTAACCGTCGGCCGCATGCACGGCGCCTTGCTCGTGGCGCACCAGAACATGGCGGATGTCGGATTTGAAAAGTTCATCATAGATGTCCAGCACCACTCCGCCCGGAAATCCGAAGATGGTGTCCACGCCCTCTTTTTTCAGCATGGTCAATAGTATTTGTGCGCCAGTCATTTTCATGGTCTGTTTGCTCCTAAAAGATACTGAAACGGCTTTATTTCACCACCGCTCCGGTGTTGGCCGAAGAGACCGCGCGGGCATAGCGGGCCATATAGCCTTTGGTTATTTTCGGAGGCGGTGCAATCCATTTTTCCCTGCGGGCCGCCAATTCGGTTTCGCCAACTTTTAAAGTGATGGTCTGAGCAGGAATGTCGATGGCAATGCCATCGCCTTCCTGAACCAGCCCGATGGGACCGCCCTCCATGGCTTCGGGGCTGACATGGCCGATGGCTGCTCCCCGCGTTCCGCCGGAGAAGCGGCCGTCGGTGATCAAGGCCACGTGGGCGTCCAATCCCATGCCGGCAATTGTAGAGGTCGGTGTGAGCATTTCGCGCATGCCGGGGCCGCCTTTGGGGCCTTCGTAGCGCACCACGATGACATCGCCCTTGTTGATTTTTCCATCCATGATGGCTGCCGAGGCGGTCTCTTCACTGTCAAATACCCGTGCCGGTCCCTCATGCCGCAACATGTCGTCGCATACGGCGGATTGTTTGACGACACAACCAGCCGGGGCCAGGTTCCCGAAAAGAACGGCCAGGCCGCCCTTGGCGTGGTAAGCCTGATTCATTGGGCGGATCACGTCGGCATCCAGGACGCGCGCAGCCGATAAGTTGTCGCTGACTGTTTTTCCGGTAACGGTCAGGCACTCCATGTGGATACGACCAGCCTGGGAAAGAACCTTCATTACGCCCTGGATTCCGCCGGCCCGGTTTAAATCCTGAATGTGGTGGCGGCCGCCGGGGCTCATGGAGCACAGGTGAGGGGTTATTTTGCTGGCTTGATTGATTAAGTCCAGATTGAAATCTATTCCGGCTTCGCTGGCAATGGCGGCCATGTGCAAGACGGTATTGGTGGAGCATCCCAGGGCCATATCAACGGCCAAGGCATTCTCAAAGGCCTGGGGCGTCAGGATTTTACCGGGGGTGATGCCCCGGGCTACCAGCTCCATGACTTTGATGCCGGCGGTTTTGGCCAAGCGGGTGCGGGCGGACATGACCGCGGGAATGGTGCCGTTGCCCGGCAGCCCCAAACCAATGGCCTCGGTCAGGCAGTTCATGGAGTTGGCGGTAAACATGCCCGAACAGGAACCGCAGGTGGGGCAGGCCGCATCCTCGATATCCGACAGCTCATCCTCGGACATTTTGCCTGATTTGACCGCACCGACAGCTTCAAAAACAGTGATCAGATCGATGCGTTTGCATCCGGCGTCGGTTTGATGTTCACCGGCCAGCATGGGGCCTCCACTGACAAAGATAGCGGGAATATCCAACCGGGCGGCGGCCATCAGCATGCCGGGCACAATTTTATCGCAGTTGGGAATCATTACCAAACCATCAAATCCGTGGGCGGTGGCCATGATCTCCACGGAATCGGCAATCAACTCACGGCTTCCCAAAGAGTACTTCATGCCTTCATGATTCATGGCGATGCCGTCGCAGACACCGATGACGCCAAACTCGACGGGGGTGCCGCCGGCCATATAGATCCCCGCTTTGACGGCTTCCGCAAGCGTATTCAGGTGCACATGGCCGGGGATAATCGTATTGGCTGAGTTTGCGATCCCGATGAGCGGGCGGTTGATTTCATCCTGGGTATAGCCGCAGGACTTGAGAAGCGCCCGGTGAGGGGCCCGTTCGACGCCTTTTTTAACCTGATTGCTTTTCATAAGAATTCGCTCCTTGAAAAAAAAAATCCGTTACCAGCGTTTTCGGGGCTGATAACGGATTTTGTGTTTGCCGGGATATTTAGTTTAAGCCATTATCGCCCCTTGCGCCCGATGTCGCCAATGACACCGAGTACGAGAATAATAAGGTTAAGGAGAATGTTGACGACAATGTTCTTCATGTTTGACGTTACCTGTTAGAATTTAAAGGGGTAATTAGCAATCCGCCGTTCATCTGTCAAGCATAATATGAATATTTTCTTGACTATTGAGCAATTAACGCAATTGTGGTTATTGTTCAGCTTCAGGAGGGGGCATGGTGACCGCAACGAGCGGACAAAGGAAAAACCTTAAATATCTGTTGGCCGGATGGTTTGCTGGATTGATGGTCGTTGTGGCAGCCGGCGGCTCTGCTTTTGCCGATTTCGGTCCTTTACAGACAACCAACCGGTTGCCCCTGCATTTGCTTTTTCTCAAGCCTCGCCCGGTAAAGGCTGAGTTACCGTCCCGAGGTTCGTTGGAAACCACCCTGGCCGTGGAATACAGCAATATTTTCTTTGAACACCGCAATAACCGCTGGAACGTGCTGATGGATATGGAGCTGATGACCACGGAGTTCTCACTGGTTTACGGCCTCACATCCAGGATCGCTATTCGGCTGGATGCCCCCCTGGTTTCAATGAGCGGCGGTTTTTTGGATGGTTTTCTGGAAAACTATCACGATTTTCTGGGAACTTCCAATTACGGCCGCGAGAATCGGCCCAAAAACACCCTTGGTTATCGGGCGGCCAAGGACGGTCTGCTCTGGCTGCAGGGCGAGGCGGGCACCATGCAATCGGCGGATATGACGGTATCCGCCCAGTTTGAGCTGCTCAAGCCGGGTTCCGATCATAATATGGCCGGTTCCCTTTTACTGTGTCTGAAGCTGCCTGTGGGCGATGAAGATATTGGTCTGGGCAGCGGGCGGTTTGACGCCGGTATCTATTTGCCGTTAGAGTGGTCTGCAAACAAGTGGTCCTTTTTTACAATGCCCGGCGCGGCCTTTATCAGCGATCCGAACACCTCCGGGGCCTCCATATCGGCTCGAAATTGTTACAGCATATATGGCGGCGTGGCCTATGACCACAGTCGCCATACAACCTGGTTGGCCCAATTGAGCTATTATACCTCGCCCATGGAAGAGACCGGTCTGGATGAACTGGATAGGGGCGCCCTGGAGTTGGCCGTTGGATTTCACCATCGCATTGCGGGTGATTGGATTGTGGAGTTCGCTTTTTGCGAGGATCTTACCCTTGCGGTGCCTGACTTTAATTTGCGGTTGGGGCTTCGCCGGATTAAAAAAACGGTTTGAAAGAACAGGATAGCAGGGAGCTATGATGCATTCAGAAACCTTCACATCACTCAAGGGGCATTTTCTGATGGCGATGCCCAGTTTGTCCGACCCCAATTTTCGCCGTTCGGTGACCTGTATCTCCGAACATACCGCAGACGGGGCTGTGGGCATCGTCATCAATCAAATCCAGGGGGATTTGAATGCCAAAATGATTTTCAAGGAACTCGGGATTCCGTGCCATGATGGGAGCTCGTTTGTTCCCATCCACATCGGCGGGCCTGTGCACGGCAATGAGCTGTTTGTCCTTCATGCCAAACCCTTCGACTGGAACGGATTCTTCATGATCAATGATGAGCTGGCACTGAGCAATTCAAGGGCGGTCCTGGAAGCCATTGCTTTAGACAAAGGCCCCGGTGCATTTTTAATCGCCCTGGGGTGTGCCGGTTGGGGACCTGGGCAGTTGGAGTGGGAGCTGATGCAAAATGCCTGGTTGACCTTGCCGTGCACCCATGACCTTATTTTTGATTTACCGGTGGAAGATCGCTGGCAGTGCGCCATCCAGCGTTTGGGAATCGATCCGGATTTGATGACCGAAACGGTTGGTAATGCATAAAGGTGGTTTTCAAAAGCTGCCTTCCGGCTCTGATCCATCTATTGCGATGAGGGGGCCGGTTCTCAAAATACGATATGTTTTTTTGCCGGTGGGGGCACCTCGTTCTGTTTTGATTTTAGACCCGATTCAGGGTTTTATGGATAGTCATAAAAAAAGGGGGCGTTAAAGCCCCCTTTTTTTGCTGAGTCTCTATTCTTCAGCATCTTTATCTTTTTGTTTGGGTTTATTTTTTTTTAGGCAAGCTTTATCTTTACGGACAAATGCGCAAAGCTTAGGATTGTAATACTCCTTGCAATTTAATGGATTGTAAAGCGGGCATTCGGGATGTTTGTCAGACATTTAAAAAAATTCCCCCTTAGTTTGAAGCCTCAGTCAGTCCATGCGCAGTATACGCTGTGCGCTGTATTCAGCACGCGATCAATAGCGAAGTTCGGAAGCCCTGAAATTTGGTTTCTCATGTATACTATTCGTGCCGATCGGCTTTTTGTCAATGTGCTGCCGTTTCCCGAAGGGATGGTGTTTCCGGACGGCACCTGGAGCCTTTTACGGCAACCTGTTGAAGCCTTACGTATCATGAAATATCAAAATTTACAATCCATTATATTTTGTGCTACTCTGCATCTCTCTGTTTGGCCGGAAAGTTTTGACAATTCAGGGGAGCCATTGTAATAGCAGAACGGCTACCGTGAAATGATTGCGTATAACCCCCTTTGGAGGAATCACTCAACAGATTAATAATCATTCATGGATCAATATCACAAAAACAGAGAAGCTATTCTAAAAATCAATGAAGAGACCGACGCCCTGATTCATCAGGCTGAAACAGTTCTCGGAGATTCAGCCGCTGTTTTCGATCAATGGAAACAATCCTGCGTCAATATTTCTCAAAGCCTCATTGATCATGTGATGCGTATCGCGGTAGTTGGTGCCATAAAATCCGGGAAAAGCACGCTGGTCAATGCATTGCTGCAGGACGACCATTTGAAGCGCGGCGCAGGTGTCGTCACTTCCATCGTGACACGTATTCGCCGCGGAAGCAAATTGCAGGCGCGTCTCTATTTTAAATCCTGGGATGAAATAAACGCTGAAATTGAGCAGGCCCTGGTCCTTTTTCCATCCAGGCAATGGCAGGGAGCGGATGAACGTTTCGATATCCGTCGCAGCAAAGACCGCGTGGATTTGGCCCAAGCTCTGAATGCGCTGGATGCGGATCTGCACGTGGCCAGGGATGGTCTAAATGCCAACAGCGTGCTGCTTTCATCCTACCTTAAAGGATTTGACCAGGTCCAGCAACTGGTGGGGGCCGAATCCAATATTGAGACGTTTGAGGCCGACAGGTTCGGCGATCATCGCATCTTTGTCGGCGATGACCGGCTGGCGGTCTATCTTAAAGATATTCAGCTCGATATTACCGGCCAGGCGTTGGATGCCAATATCGAAATGGCGGATTGTCAGGGCAGCGATTCGCCCAATCCCCTGCATATGGCCATGATTCAGGACTATCTGCTAAAAGCCCACCTGGTGATATACGTGGTCAGCAGCCGCACGGGTTTGAGGCAAGCGGATATCCGGTTTTTGACCATCATCAAACAGATGGGCATTGCCCACAATATGCTCTTTGTGTGCAACTGCGATATCAGCGAACATGAATCCCTGGTCGATTTGAATTCTCTGGTTCAGAAAATTTCCGAAGAGTTGGCGCTGATTCTGCCGGATGTTCACCTTAACGTCTTTTCCGCCCTTCATCATCTTTTTGATATCCGCAAAGAGGCTTTATCCGAAAAGGATGGCGGCCGCCTGATGCAATGGGAAAAATCCAAAGATATAGTGGCATATTCCAATGCTGAAATTTTGAGGTTAAAAGATTCCCTGAAACGCAAGTTGACCCGGGAACGGACGGATTTAATGCTTCAGAATCAGATTGAACGCATCGACATCGCACAAACCGGTCTTCTCAATTGGGTCAGGCTCAACCAAAACCTTTTGCGCCGTAATGCCGGCGAAGCCCAGAATATGGCAGCGCGGATTCAAAGCCACCAGGGGTATATGTTGCAGGTCCAGTCAATGATTCGGGGGACTCTGGACGGCGGCGTTTTACAGATCAAAAAAGAGTTGAAAAAAGAGGTTGACAGCTTTTTCGATCGTTACAGCGGCCCGGTGCTGAGCCAAGCCCTTGGATTTGTCCGCAGTTACGCGGTTGATCTGAACAAATACCGGGAACAGGTAATTAATTCAGGCTTTACCCAGGCCCTTTACCTTGTATTCCAGGAGTTCAAACAGGCGGTCGACAGCCAGATGGCGGAAAAAATCAATCCGGAGATTATGGGTTTTTTTGGGCGCCTGGAATCGCGCCTCAAGGCCTATCTCCATTCGGTGGTCGAGCCTTATGAGGCCATGGTTCGGGATGCGGTGAGCCAATACGAGGATGCATTGGCCCAATTTGAGTTGGAGCAAATTGCGGTTCAATGGACTTTCGATACGGTTCCTGATCTGGAAAACATCAAGCAGTCCGTCGGCTTGAGCCTGCCTCCGGCCGCCGCCGCCATGCGGTATTCGGCCAACATTAAAACGGACGCGGTTATACGATTAGGGCTTTATGCGTTGCTGCGGACTGTGCGCAAGGTGTTTAAAAAGCCGTTGGGAGCCAAAGGAGACGAAGAGATCAAAGCGCTCAACGATG
>JBFFHG010000025.1:0-11718 GCA_041557055.1 Desulfosarcinaceae bacterium | reverse complement strand
CTGACGGCTGTTTGGACGAAATCGCCGCAAAATATAACTATTTCTTTATCAGTTACGTGTCAGGCGTTGTGGGGTGGCTGCTCAACACCATGTATGATGGCGCCGTGGTGGACACCGAAGGTCTCCAGCGGGTCAAAACCATGTCCCAAAAGGGCCCGCTCATACTGGTTCCCTGCCATAAGAGCCACATCGATTACCTGCTTCTCTCCTGGGTGCTTTTTAAGCACAACATGCCCTGCCCCCATGTGGCCGCCGGCAAAAACCTCTCATTCTGGCCCATGGGGCCCATTTTTCGGGCCGGCGGCGCTTTTTTCCTGCGCCGCTCCTTCAAAGGAGCGGTTTTATACGTCAAGGTTTTTTCCGAATACATTCATAAACTCCTTGAAGAGGGTTTCAATCTCGAACTTTTCATTGAGGGTGGGCGCAGCCGCACCGGCAAACTGTTGATGCCCAAGCTGGGATTGCTCTCTATCTTGCTGAACGGCTATAAAAACAGGGTATGCAAAGATATGATCTTTGTACCGGTCTTTATCGGATACGATCAGATCCTGGAAGAAAACGCATACCTGCATGAGATCGAGGGGGGCAAGAAGGAGCCCGAGAACCTGCTTCAGGTATTAAAGGCGCGGCGCTTCCTGAGGCAACGTTACGGAAAAATCTATATCAACTTTCACGAGCCGATCTCCCTCAAAGAGGTCCTCAAAGACTATGACACCACTTTGCAGGATATGCCCCAAAAGACCCAAAACGAGTTGTGCCGCAACATGGGCTGGCGCTTGATCAGCGCCATCGACAAGGTCAGTGTGGTAACGCCGCACGCTCTGGTCGCAGCCGCTATCCTGAACTGCCAGGCCAAACGTTTCAGCAATGAAGAAATATTTCATATAATTGAAATTTATAGTAATTTTCTATTTTCCCAGAAAGCCAAATTGACGGACACCTTGCTGTTGGATCATCATCGGGCCTGCGAGCAGGCCCTGGACAGCTATCTTCAACGTAAAATCATTGAACTGCCCGGCGGCGAAAAAAACATGCCCACCGAACTGGTTCAATATCTTTTACCGGCCGCCAAGCGGCTTCAATTGGAGTACTATAAAAACAACGGCATTGCCTATTTTGTTCCGGCCGCCTTTACCGCGCTGACGATTCTGGAAAAGGACGCCTTTCAGTTCTCGGCCGGGGATCTGCACAATCGTTACCGATTCCTGCAAGACTTTTTCAAATATGAGTTTGCCTTTGATGTGAACAGACCGGCTGAACTTTTTGTGCGTAAAACGCTGAAATCTTTTATCGACGACGCCATTTTAATGCCGCACCAAAGCCTGCCGGACACCTATCAGATCACCTCTTCCGGTTTACGAAAACTGAAATTGTTTGCACGCTTTCTGAAAACCTATTTTGAATCCTACTGGGTGACGCTCCATTTTTTCAAACAAACCCCGCGAAGCAAAGCGCGCTCAAAAGATCACATGAAAAAGATTCAATCCACCGGCAATACCATGCTCAAAAACCAGGAGATCGAGTTGACCGAATCACTGTCCAGGATCAATTTTGAAAACGGCATCAGTTTCCTGACCACCCACGGCGTCAAGGGTGCTGAAGATGCCGTGGCGATCGAAGAACACGAAAAATCAATCCGTAATTTTCTGGCCGTTATTTAGTCATGAACGCCTTGATTCTGGCCGCCGGTCTGGGCACACGCCTGAGGCCCTATACACACCATACGCCCAAGGCGCTGTTTACCATCAATGGGCAGCCTATTTTGGGCATAACCATTGAAAAGCTCCAACAGGCCGGCTTTAAAACCATAATGGTCAATACCCACCATCACCATGCCCAAATTGAAAGCTATGTGGCGAGCCAATCTTTTGCGATTCCGGTGATCACTTGCCGTGAAATTGACATATTGGGAACCGGCGGCGCCATTGGCAACGTTGCCGGCCATTGGCGTTCCGGTCCCCTGCTGGTGATCAATGGCGACGTGGTCACGGATATCGATCTGGCTAAAATCTATCAATTTCATCAATCCCACGAGTTTCCGGTAACCATGGTGATGCATGATCGGGAGGCATTCAATTCGGTCGGCGTAAATCAAGATGATTTCATCACCCGATTCAGTTGGCGGGGGCCGGCCCCTATATCCCACCGCGTCATGGCATTTACCGGCATTCATGTTATCGATCGTCAGGTGCTGGATTTTCTGCCTCCCAGGGGACCGGCCCATATCATTGAAACCTACAACCAAATGCTGAAGGCCGGGGAGCATATCAAGGCCCATGTGGTGAAAAACCACTACTGGCAGGACATCGGCGCACCCGAGCGTTACCAGACGAGCGTTTTTGACCACATGGCGCCCCTGGCCTTTAGGGCGGCCTTCGGCACCCCACCCCTCAGGCCCATTGAGCGCCGGCAATTGCACGGAGACGGTTCCGATCGTCTCTGGTACCGCCTCCAAGACGGCCCCCATTCACTGATCATGGTTGACCACGGCATACGGACCGGACGCCGGCAGCAGGAAGTGGATGCCTATGTCCGCATCGGACATCACCTGGATACCAAAGGTATCGCCGTTCCAAAAATCTACCTGAACGACAATTTTGCCGGTTTGGTATTTTTAGAAGATCTTGGCGATGCGCATCTGCAAACCATCATCCGTGGATCAGATGAAAAGCAACGACTGCAGCTTTATCACCAGGTCCTTGATCAATGGATGGCCATGGCGGTTGAAGGCGGCCGGGATTTCGACCCCTCGTGGACCTATCAGACCGCACGTTATGATCGGGATGTGATTTTGCATGAATGCCGCTATTTTGTTGAAGCGTTCGTTCAGCGCTATCTGGGCTGGCACCTGCCCCATGATGACCTTAGCGTGGAATTCGAACAACTGGCCGATCAGATCCGCGCGACTGAAATCAGCGGCTTTTTGCATCGCGATTTCCAGTCGCGCAATATCATGGTCCAAAACGGAGAGCCCCGCTTAATTGATTTTCAGGGGGGGCGCATAGGGCCCATCCAGTATGATCTGGCCTCGTTGCTCATCGACCCCAACGTGTCTTTGCCTGAAGCGTTCCAGGAACAATTAAGAGACTATGCCGGCGCCGAATTAAAAAAACGTTATGGTTTAGACCCCAAACAATTCATAGATGGTTACAAGGTTTGTGCGGTATCCCGCAACTTGCAAATTCTGGGGGCTTTCTCTTTTTTAGGCCTGGTCAAGGGTAAAACTCAATTTATGGACTATATTCCCCGGGCCGTCCGGAGCCTTGCCTTCAATTTATCCAGGGTCGCCATTGCCCTTCCGAAACTAACCGCCGTGGCCCGCAAGATTTGCGCACATACCGCCCAAAGGCCTTGTGGCCTTGATCCTTAAAGGATATATTGAAAAACTTCATTTTTAAAAACCTATCCCCAATTAAGCGTAGGTTCCCAATCAAGGAGGTGTGCCATGAACCGCACAAAAGTAATGCTGAACGGCTTGCCCGGAAACGTGGCCCAGGTGATCTGTGGACAGATCCTGTCTGATAAACGTTTTCTGGTATTGCCGTACTCATTGACCGGCCCTGAAATCGAGATTCAGCATTGCCATATGGGTGATGTTGTCATAGAGCTTATCGGTCCCGGCCAGCGCGATGATAAAATCAGATCCATTCACGATGCCCAGGGGCCGTTCATCACCATTGATTTCACCCATCCGGCGGCTGTCAACGACAACGCCGAGTTTTACTGCCGCCAGGGACTCCCCTTTGTCATGGGGACCACCGGGGGCGATAGAGACCTATTGATGACCACCGTTGCAAGCTCATCCATTGCGGCCGTCATCGCCCCCAATATGGCCAAACAGATTGTCGGATTTCAAGCCATGATGGCCTATGCGGCAGAGCATTTTCCCAACCTGTTCAAAGGCTACCGGCTGAGCATCCGCGAAAGCCACCAAGCCGGCAAAGCCGATACCAGCGGGACAGCCAAAGCCATGGTGGGGTATTTCAATAAAATGGGCATCGGCTTTCAGACCGATCAGATCGAAAAAGAGCGCGATCCGGAACGCCAGCTCAATATGTGGGGTATTCCGGCCGAACACCTGGCCGGCCACGGCTGGCACACCTATACCCTGATTTCGGCTGATAACAGCTCGAAGTTTGAATTCATTCACAATATCAACGGCCGTGACATCTATGGCGAGGGGACCCTGGATGCCGTTCTTTTCCTCTCCCGACAAATCTCCCAGGGCGTCAAAGGCCGGGTCTTTTCCATGATTGATGTGCTCGAGGCGGGCGGCCTTTCGTAAAAAAACAGAAAAAAACGGCCGTTGCCATAAAGTTCGATTTCAATTGGCCGATGATAAGTTTGGCACTGCGCCGATGTCCAAAAAAAATGGCGCGGCTTTGGGCCGGATACAAATCGGCCGGCAGGGCCCGATTCAACCGAAGAGATGAATAATTGAAACACCGAATCAAAATGAAGGTGGATGAATGATCGACCCCAGTTACATCAAACCATTTGTCGTAGCAGCTAAGAATGTATTTGAAACCATGATCAATGTGCCCTTCAGCCTGGGAAAACCATCGCTCAAAACCGGAAGCCAAGTTCCTCCCCACGAAATCAGCAGCATCATCGGATTGTCCGGAAATGTCAGTGGATCGGTGGTGATCAGCCTCTCGCCGGATGTTGCGTTTCTTCTGGTCTCGGCCCTCGTTGGAGACGACGTCACGGAATTGGACGAAGATTGCATCGACGCCATCGGTGAGATCGCCAACATGATTGCCGGCAATGCCAAGACCGATTTTCCCAGCGGCAACAACTCCATTTCAACGCCGAGTGTTGTGGTGGGCAAGCACAAAGTGAACTACCCTTCCGGTCTGCCCATCATCACCATTCCCTGCATAACGGACAAGGGCGAAATGTTTATTGAAATCGCGCTGAAAAAAAACGACGCATAATTTTCCACGAAGGGGTTGAAAAATATAAAGAGGGGCGTTACCTGCAACGGGCAACGCCCTACCCCATATCAGCAATTATTTGAACCGCTTTTTCCAGAGCCAGATCCAGTTTTTCCGGTTGCGTACCGCCGGCCTGGGCCATATCCGGCCTTCCGCCGCCGCCGCCGCCAACAATAGCGGCCAGCGCCTTGACGATGTTGCCGGCGTGAAACCGCTTTACAAGATCCTTGGAAACCACAACGATCAACAGGGCCTTGTCTCCGGCCGCGCTGCCCAGTATCACGATACCCGATTTGACCCTATCCTTGAAACGATCGGCCAGATCGCGCAACGCAGCCGGCTTGTCCACCCCGACCTTTTTAATCAAAACGCAAACACCGCTGACGACCTGAATCTCGTCTTCACCTGCTCCGGATTTGGCGTCAGCCAGGGCGGCTTTCAGTTTTTCGGCCTCTTTTTCCGCGGCTTTCTGGGCGGCAACCAACTGCTCGATGCGGGCCGCCACATCTTCGGGTTTGGTCCTAAGCAAATATCCGCTGTGCTGGGCGGTCAGAGTCATCTGCTGGACATAGTCCAAAGCCGCCTGACCCGTCACAGCCTCAATGCGGCGCACACCGGCGGCCACACTGGTTTCCGCCACGATTTTAAACAATCCGATATCACCGGTGCGCCGGGTATGCGTGCCGCCGCAAAGCTCCCGGCTGAAATCGGAGAGTGTCACAACCCGCACCCGGTCGCCGTATTTCTCTTCAAACAGGGCCATGGCACCTGACTTGAGAGCCTCTTCAGCATCCATCTCGTCGGTCCGGACCGCCACATTGGCGCGAACCCGCTGATTCACCAACCGCTCGATCCGCAACAACTGATCAGGCGTCACCTGGGAAAAATGGGTAAAGTCAAACCGCAACCTTTCCGGAGCCACCCATGAACCGGCCTGTTTCACATGCTCGCCCAGGACCTGGCGTAAAGCACCATGCAGAATATGGGTGGCGGTATGATTAATGGCTGTGGCCTGGCGTTTTTCCATATCCACTGTCAAAACAACCCGCTGACCGGTCTCGATCCGTCCCGAAAGAACCTTGCCTTTATGAATAATCAGCCCGGTGGGATCTTTGACGGTTTCGGTCACTTCAAGGGTCAGCCCCTCGGCGGAGATGCTCCCCTGATCGCCCACCTGGCCGCCGGATTCGCCGTAAAATGGCGTTGCATCCGTAATGATTTCTATTTCCGTCTCGCTGACCGCATTCTCAACCTTTTGCCCATCCCCGACCAGCAGCAGGACCTGTGCATCCGCACTTAGCGCGTCGTAACCAATGAATCTGGGGCTGACTGCTTCAGATAAAAGGTCTTTATAGGCTTCGCCCATACCGGCAAACGTCATCTTGGACCGGCTGCGGGTACGCTGGGCTTCCATGCGCTCCTGAAAACCGTGCATATCGAGCTTCATGGCAGTGTCCCGCACCACATCCTGAACAATATCCGCCGGAAAACCGAAGGTATCATAAAGTTTAAAGATCAACTCGCCGGGGATCTCTTGTTTACCGGCCGCCCTGAGTTCATCCAGAGAGTCGTTGAGCAGTTTGAGACCGGTATCCAGGGTCTCGGTGAAACGTTGCTCTTCATTTTCAATCACATTGCGTATAAAGGCGGCCGATTCGAGCAGCTCCGGATAGGCCGGCTTCATGATGTCGAAAACAGTCTCGGTGGTTTTGACCAGAAAAGGCTTTGTCAGTCCGATGTTGCGGCCGTAGCGAATGGCCCGGCGCATGATGCGCCGCAAAACATAGCCGCGCCCCTCGTTGGAGGGCAGCACCCCGTCACCCACGAGAAAAGCCGCCGCCCGACTGTGATCGGCAATCACCTTCATGGCCACATCCACGGCATCATCCTGGCCAAAGGCCTTTTGCGCCAAGGATTCGGTGCGGGCGATAATCGGTCGAATCAAATCGATTTCAAAATTGGTGGGCACACTCTGCAGAACAGAGGCCAAACGCTCAAGCCCCATACCGGTATCGATGCTGGGCTTGGGCAGGGGGGTCATTTGGCCGGAAGAATCGCGGTTGTATTGCATGAATACCAGATTCCAGATTTCCAAAAAACGGTCACAATCACAATCCACACCGCAGTCAGGCCGTCCGCATCCATGGGCTTCACCGCGATCGAGATGAATTTCGCTGCACGGTCCGCAGGGGCCGGTGTCCCCCATGGCCCAGAAGTTGTCTTTTTCGCCCAATCTTACCATGCGTTCGATGGGTATACCGATTTTTTCATGCCACAACGCATAGGCCTCGTCGTCCTCTTTGTAAACCGAGGCATACAGTTTCTCAGGCGGCAGCCCGTAACCATTGGTCAGCAAGTCCCAGGCAAATCCAACAGCTTCCTCTTTAAAGTAGTCTCCAAAGGAAAAGTTACCCAACATTTCGAAAAATGTGTGGTGACGGGCGGTGTAGCCGACGTTTTCCAAATCGTTGTGTTTGCCGCCGGCCCGCACGCATTTCTGGGAAGTGGCGGCCCGAAGATAGTCCCGTTTTTCTTCTCCCAGAAAAGTTCGCTTGAACTGAACCATACCCGCATTGGTGAACAGCAGTGTGGGGTCGTCTTGGGGCACCAGTGAAGAACTGCGAACGACACGATGGCTATGCTTTTGGAAATATTCCAAAAAAACTTTTCGGATCTCGTTGCCTGTCATAAAATTTGCTCCTCAAGTACACCCATTGTTTATTCCTCGGCTGAGTCCCAAATCAAGGTACCTTCAATGCGCATAACGCTGTTAAATCCCTTCGCCATCTTTATTATTTATGCAACGTTAGTTAGTGTCCATCCAGAAATAGGCAAATCGGCCATTTAAGGATGGGCACTGGTTTACTCTTCCTTGGCGCTCACAACCTCTTCACCCTTCTTGATAAGCCCCAGGGTTTCTCTTACCCGCTGGTTCAAGGTTGCGCAGATATCCGGATTATCCTTCAAAAAGGTCTTGGCGTTCTCCCGCCCCTGGCCGATCCGCTCACCGTCGAAAGAGTACCAGGCGCCGCTTTTGTCAACGATTCCGGCCTCCACGCCGATGTCAAGCAAGTCTCCGACCGCCGAAATTCCCTCACCATACATGATATCGAATTCGGCCTCCTTAAATGGCGGGGCCATTTTATTCTTGACAACCTTGACCCTTGTTCGATTGCCGACCACATCCTGTCCGTTTTTGATAGCACTGGCGCGACGGATATCCAGACGAACCGAGGCGTAAAACTTGAGCGCATTGCCGCCGGTGGTGGTTTCGGGATTGCCAAAGACAACACCGATTTTCATGCGGATCTGGTTAATAAAAATCAGGCAGGTATTGGTTTTGCCGATGGTGCCGGTCAGTTTGCGAAGGGCCTGGGACATCAGGCGCGCCTGCAAGCCCATGTGGGCATCGCCCATTTCACCCTCAATCTCCGCCCGGGGTACCAGGGCGGCCACCGAGTCAATAACAATGACATCAATGGCGCCGCTTCTCAGCAGCATATCGGCAATCTCCAAGGCCTGCTCGCCGGTGTCGGGCTGGGATACCAGGAGTTCGTCGCAGTTGACCCCCAAACGCCTGGCATAAGCCTCATCCAGAGCGTGCTCCGCATCGACAAACGCCGCTATACCGCCCTGTTTCTGAGCATTGGCGACAACTTGCAGGGCCAGAGTGGTTTTTCCGGATGATTCGGGGCCGTATACCTCGATGACCCTTCCACGCGGAAAACCGCCGATACCCAGCGCCCGGTCAAGTGCGATAGCCCCGGTTGAAATAACGGGTATATCCACGATGGGCCGACTTCCCAGTTTCATAATCGAGCCCTTGCCGAACTGACGTTCTATCTGGCTCATGGCCGAATCAACCGCTTTGTTTTTATCCACTGCAGCACTCATAGGGTCCTCCAACCTTCTCAATATTGGAATTTGTATCTGCCAAACGGCAATATAATCATTTTTTCATGCTTTATCCAACCAAACTTCAGTCAACGGCGTGTGGACAGCATCCTGGGGACGCAAGTCGCTTTTGTAAAGCACCAGACGGTCGGCTGAAAAAGATTTGGGTTCATAACCGCCGAGATCCTTTACAGCCTGCAACAGATCCCGGCCGGCCGCCCCCTCTTTAAACCTTGCAAGGGTCAAATGGGCTTTAAAGCCTCTTTTTTCCCTGGCAAAGCCCATAGGCGCCAACTCGGTTTCGATTTTTGAATAGAGTAACTGAAGCTTTTCGATCTGCCCACCCAATCCGATCCACAAAACCCTCGGCCTTTTAAAACCGGAAAACACGCCCAAACCCTGGGCGGTCAGGTTTAAAGGCGCCGTTTCCCGGGCAGCGCGTTGTACGGCCAGCCCCACCTCGGGTGCATCTGCTTCGGGTATATCTCCCAGAAATTTCAGGGTCAGATGCAGGCTTTGGGGGTTTACCCAGCGCAGCCTCAATCCGCGGGCCCGGAGGGCCGATTGCATCCCTGCAGCGTGATCAATGACGCCGGAAGGCAATTTTAAAGCCACAAAAGCACGAATCATGGTTGCCATCAGCCCGACGCCCCCCTCTTCAGGAAGGCAGAAGCATCTGCGGTTCCCCCAGCAAAAAACGACCTTCGCGTATCCAACCTTTCAGGGTATCGGCGATCTCCCTGGCCCGCACCATGCTGGACAGGGGCACGGTGGTAATGGCTTCGCCATTGACGGTAATGGTTCCGCTTTTCAGCTCCGCATAGCTGACCTGGGCCAGGCTTTGCGATTTCCCATTGGGGTAGTCCTTGCCGTAATCGATCACCTGGGTGAAAATCTCTTCGTCGGACACCCCTGTGTAGCGGGCCATTTCAGCATTCAATACGGGAATCGGGATACCTAAACCCACCGCAAGGGAACAGCCGTATCCCTGAATGGATACCCCCACCAGCCACCGGGGACTCATCTGCTTTAAGTCCCCCATCACCCAGAGCGTCCCGGCCGGTTGCAGGGGAGTGCCGCCGGGAGCCCGCGGCACATCCGGTTTGTGCTGAGTGCCGCTCCAGGTGACGTACCCCTCACCGCCCCCAAGAAAGATCCGCGTCCCCAGGCCGATGGTTCTGTAATAAGGATCATTGAATAACGGACTCAATTGACCGGCGCTGCAGTAATTGGCGTTGGCCATCTTGGGTTTGAGGGCCCCCATATAAGTGTAAATGGTCTTTTTCAGGCTGTTTACGGCGACGTTGTAATTCTGATAACCGTTGCGCGGATTGCATAAGACCGCATTGGGAAGATCCTTGAGGGAAATCTTCTTCTCCATTAAGCGATTGGGATAACAATCGGTGCCGTAGCCCTCGGCTTTCAGAAACAAGGTTTTACCGGACACCAGATCCTGAATCACATGTCCGCCGCCGTAAGCGAACTCACCGGGATGGACCTTGTTCAACGGATCGTCCTGGCAAGGCTCTGTGGCTCCGATGTAACAGTCCACGGCCGCCAGGCCGCCATAAGCCCTGACGTTGTTGATCGAGACATTGGAAGCCTTGATAACGGGAACACTCTGGCCCAAATTGATCATCGCACCGGATGAGCACATGGGGGCAAATGTCCCGGTGGTCACCACATCCACCTGTCTGGCGGCCTCTTCAGGCCCACTGTTTTTGACGATATCGATCATCTCTTCAGCGGTAACCACCACAACGTCACCACTTTGAATCCTGGCGTTGATTTCCTGATAGCTCTTTTGAATCTTGCGTTTCGGCATGCCGTTAATCTCCTGCCATCAACTTTACTGAACCGAACCGGTTTTCGAAAGGATGTTGTTTTGAATCCACTGGGCATCCCACCACTCAATCGGATTAATGAAAGTCCTTTGAACGAGCATGGCATAATGAAGATGATCGCCGCCGGCCAAACCGGTCATCCCCGTTTTGGCGATAATATCGCCCCTGGATACCATCTGGCCGACGGAAACATCCATGGCGCTTAAATGGGAATACATGCTGAACAAGCCGAAGCCGTGGTCAATCATGACAGTGCCGCCGTAAATGCCGACCGAATCGACCATGACAACCTTGCCGCTGTTGGCCGCCGGTACCGGGGCGTGCTGCAAAGATGCCAGATCGACCCCCATATGGTTTTGTTCATCAATGATTTTGCCGTGGTAAATGTACTTGCGATGATCGGCAAAACCGGCCCGGTTGGCTGCGGACGGCAACCGCAAGAAGCTGCCCTGCCAATGTATCTGGGTATCCGGGTTGGCCGTATATTTCACAAGCGTTTCATAATTTTCCCGGCGCAAATCCCGATTGACCTTCAAAAAGACATCGATCAGGGGCGCTCCGGACTCTGCAGAGACCTGAGACACGAACTCGGGCATTTTGGAATTCAGAAAATTCTCACTCAGGGGGATCTGATCCTGTTTGAATTTTCGCGGATTGATATGACACGGCAACCCGATCCGGGCCTGGTTGCCCGCAAAATCGGTGGCGGAAACGGATAATCGGGTCGAACTGCCCTGCTCGTGGCTGAGGGCAATAAAGGCCATGCGCGTCAGCGGATCTTTAAAATTCCCGGAATAGCCGGTATAGAAGTCATCGCCCACATTGATACCGCTGGTGGGGCAATCCTCCGATATTTTATAGATAACCACGCCGGCGCCGCCCTGGGCCAGGTTAAGGGGAAGGCTCACAATGTTGATTGCCGGGGCCCGGGTATCGATGATGACTTCGTGCTCCTGGTAATTCTGATTTCCAGCCCCCCATTTGCGCCAGGAATAATCCCGCGCCACCACGCGCAAAACAGCCTTGCCATCAGTAATGCCGCG
>JBFFHG010000024.1:0-11778 GCA_041557055.1 Desulfosarcinaceae bacterium | reverse complement strand
GGTGCTGTTGACGCCGCCGTCCACTTGAATCAGTGTGGATAAGCCTTTTCCATCAATCAACGATCTAAGTCGCCTGATCTTTTCAATTGAGCTGTGGATGAATTTTTGCCCTCCGAATCCGGGATTGACGGTCATGATCAATACGAAATCCAGATCTTCCAGAATATGCTCCAGGCTGGAGAGCGGTGTGGACGGATTGAGCACCGCGCCGGCTTTTGCGCCGTTTTCCTTGATCATGTGGATGGCGCGATGCAGGTGGGGACAAACCTCAACCTGTACTGAAATGTAATCTGCACCGGCCGCAGCGAAATCGGGAATATAAAGATCCGGATTGGCGATCATCAGGTGGACATCCACCGGCAGTTCGGTTGAGCGCCTGACCGCCGCCACCACAAGCGGCCCCATGGTAATATTGGGTACAAAATGGCCGTCCATAACATCCACATGAATCCAGTCTGCACCGGCTTTTTCCACAGCTTTAATCTCTTGTCCAAGGCAGGTAAAATCGGCGGATAAAATCGATGGGGCAATTTTTTTCATTCCACAACTCCCTCTATTCGTAGTTTTTTGTCATGCTCAATTCACCTTCAAGGTATAGAAAAAGTGCTGTGGGCATGTCTCTAAGGATCAGAAGCCAGATCTCTTCACCTGGTTTGGCAAAATCATCATAGATTTCAAAGGCGCCGTCCGGACGAATAATTCGCACCCGAACCTGTTGCCGTAAAAACCCCTCGGGGGTGCGGTAACGAAACAGCGTGACGGCCTGGCGGTGGACATCACTGGATTTGCGGGCATGGCGATTAATGACCAGATCCACTGAACTGCCTGGCAGCACAGGGTATCCTTTGGATGGGGAATGATCCACCACCGCATTGTCCGCAATATCCGGGATCGCCACCTGGGTGATGGTGCCCACAGTCAAATGGTACTTTTCAATGGATTCGATGGCGTAATCAAGCCCCGAGCCCCTGAGATCGTCCAAGCGGAGCCTTTGCGGACGCGGGCCGGCGCTGATTAAAAGGTCAACCCGAGATTCGCGTAACCCGGTGCCGCCAGAACCGGGGAATTGCGCCAATATCTCTTCCCGGGGACGCTCCGAATGGTATGTATAACTCAAGCTTCCCTGACGCAAGTCGTTTTCTTCCAATAGAATTGCGGCCATGGGCAGCCCCATGCCGATTAAATTGGGATAGATCACTGCGTAGGGCCCCTTGGAAATGATCAGGCGGACATCTCTTCCCTGCTTGATCTCTGTGCCCGCATCAGGCACTTGGTCTATAATGTGATGTTTGGGAATCGTGCGGCTGTACTGGGAGCCTTTGACTTTGGTATTGAGGCTCAGGTCGGTCAGCACCTCAAGGGCATAGACCACCTCCTTGCCCATGAGGTCCGGAACGACCACGCTATTCTCGCCTCGGATCATCATGTGAACCGTAAAGTAGGCCCCCGCACCTGCGGCAAGCATAAAAACGGCAATGTACAACGCAATTTTAACAAATCGGGAAAAAACAGTCCGGGTGCTCATAAGGCGTATATACCGGCTTAAAAAGGAACGTGCAAACTGAAAAGCAGGCCACCGGATGTGGATGGGGGCGATGGACCGACACTGATGACAATGTGTCTTTTAAGGGTATCCCCAAACTTCTGTTTCTGTAATCGATTGAATTTGTGGGCATCTCCCACAGCGCCGTAAATATTTCCGGCATAAAAACCGGCGCCCACAAAAGAGAGCAGACTGCCCAAAGCATATTGCTCCTGATCAAACGCATCGTGGGCCGCCCAGAAGAGCCCCAGGTTGACCACGAAGGCAATCAGCGCATCTTCATAACGGTTACAGTAAAGTTGGCCGCCGCCGGGGATAATCGAGAGCGTTCCGGCCAGGGCAGGGTTGCGGGTCGGCAATTGGGGCGCACTGCTCAGATCGCGTTCCAAATCATCGATTCGATACCGGCTGCGTTGCGCTGGGGAGATTTTGGAAAAGGCGCGTTGCGCGGCCGGCCAATCGATTTGATCGATATGGAGCCATCCCAGACGATAGTAGGCCCGGTCGCGAACATCGATGTCGTCACTCAGGGCAATCAGGTTGTTGAGTTCCACAATGGCATGGGTGGCGGCCCTCATTTGCAGGTGGCATTCCACCAGCATGAAGTAAGATTCAACCGCCAGGGCATCGAGGTGGTCCTGTTTCGTGAACAGCTTGAAACGCTTGATTGCCAAATCCGGATCCTTAGCCAGCAAAAAGGCTTGTCCGGCCTTGAAAAGCGCCGAACGGCATCGGGAATCCTCCGGAAAAAAGAAAGCGAAACGCTGATACTCTTCGGCCGACCGGCGGTATTGACGGGTGTTGAACAGCTCCTGGGCAAAATCAAATTGCCGATCGCTGTCTATGATCAAAGCCTGGGGGGCGGTGGTCCATCCCAGGGTGCTGAAGATCATGAAAAAAATCAGAAAAAAAAGTCGGTTGATCATGGGGAGGGTCCATTTCAATGTTTTCGCCACCAAAAGGTGTTGGCCTCAACCGGATCATAAGTATGGGGCTTGCCCTTGATGAAGATGGTCGGCGCGGAACGCACTTCGTCGTGCCCGCAACGCAACAGACGGTCGCAGGCCAGAACCCAGGCTGTCACGGCGTTGTGTCGCTTGAACAGTGTTGCGGCGTAGTGAGAACATGAAGGGTGCATGGGGCAGCGATCTCCGTCAGCCCTTGAAATCACTCTTTGAAAAAAGGTGAGGGGCGATGACCAGGTTGGCGGGTGATCGTCCCTGGCCCCGGCATTGTTGTCCGTCTCCGCCCCTTGCGCGCCAAGGGCAGAAAGAAATAAAAGAAGCATGGCGGCCGTCAACGCAAACAGATGGCGTGGGGGGAATTTTATAAGAAGACGCTTCATTATAGTGCCCGATATTTTGAGCTATTTTTGAGTTACGCGAACCACCTCTTCAATGGTGGTGATACCTCGCAGTACTTTTTCGATACCGTCCCGGCGCAGGGTCACCAGGCCCAATTTGAGCGCCTCCTGTTTGATTTGAAAAGAGTCGTAGGTGCGCTGGATCAAGGTTTTGAGTTTATAGCCCATGAGCATAATTTCAAAAATGGCGGCCCGGCCGCGATAGCCGGTATGGAAGCATTGATCGCAACCTTTGGCCCGATAGAAAGTATACTTTCTTAAGCGGTCCGGACGGACGCCGAGGGTCTGAAGGGTCATATCCGGTCGATATGCTTCTTTGCAGTGCTCACACAATACACGCACCAGCCGCTGGGCGATAACGGCGCTGACGGCCGAGGAGATCAGAAACGGTTCCACACCGATATCCACCAGGCGGGTAATCGCGCTGGCGGAATCATTGGTGTGCAGAGTTGAGAAGACCAGGTGGCCGGTCAGGGAGGATTGAATTGCGATTTCGGCTGTTTCGCGATCGCGGATTTCTCCCACCAGAATGACGTCCGGGTCCTGGCGCACGATGGAGCGCAGGCCACGGGCAAAGGTCAATTCTATTTTGGGGTTGACCTGGATCTGGCTGATTCCCTTGAGCTGGTATTCCACCGGGTCTTCAATGGTGATGATGTTGATATCCGGTTTGTTGATGGATGACAGAATTGAGTACAATGTGGTGGTTTTGCCGCTGCCGGTGGGGCCGGTGACCAGGATGATGCCGTTGGGCGCTTTAACCAGTTCCTCCACCATTTTGAGCTGATTGGCGGACAGACCCACTTCGGACAGATTGAAAACCGATCCGGTCTTGTTGAGCAAACGCATGACCACCCGTTCGCCGTGTGATGTGGGCAGGGTTGACGTTCGAACATCAATGGATTGTTGACCGATCTTAACTTCAAAACGACCGTCCTGGGGCAACCGTTTTTCGGCGATGTTGAGCTTTGCCATGACCTTGATACGGGATGTCAGGGCCGGTTGAATCCATTTGGGCGGACTGAGCAGGTCGTAAAGAATACCGTCAACGCGGTAGCGAACCTTGAAGCTGTCCTGGTAGGGCTCGATGTGAATATCGCTGGCCCGGGCCTTGATGGATTGAGAGAGGATATGATTGACCAGTTTGATGATGGGGGCGTCGCTGGTATCTTCCAACAGGTCGGCCGTGACCTCGATATCACTGATGACGGTACTGTCTTCTTCCATATCCTGAACCAGTTGTTCGGCAGACCCCTGGCTCAGGTCAAAGGAGAGATTTATGGCCGACAAAATGGCCTGTTTGGTGGAGAGGACCAGTTTGTATCTTTTAAGTTCAAGAATATTGGCGAGGTCATCCACCGCACTGAAATTGCTGGGATCGTTCACGGCCACGATGTAAACCACTTCTGTCGTCCGGCTTTCGTCTTCCCCGGCGGTTTGCCCTTGTCCGGTCGGGCTTGGGACTTTCATGGGAACGATATGGTGGCGTTTCAAAAACTGAATCGATACTTTCCTGGAAAAATCGCTGCCGATATTTTCCATGGGAAGTTCGGGCCAGAAAGGAATTTCATAGCGCATGCCCATGGCTTCCAGCATCTGGATTTCGGTTATTATCTGGCGTTCCACCAGAATGTCGCCGAACCGTCCGCCTTTTTCAGACTGGATATGCCGGGCTTCGGCGAGGGCTTCATCCGATACCTCGAAACGATGCTTGAGGATGTGGGCAAGGTCCATGGGTGCCATCAAAACTTTATCAAAATGGGGTCGAAGTGATCCGAACGCAGGCGCTCCATGAGTTCATGGGTTGCCTCGGGACGGTCGAAATAACCGATACGAATCCGATACCAGGTTTTGTTGTCGACGGCGGTTCTTACAGTATAGGCGGCATAACCTTTATCCGTGAATTGTTTGAGTGCCTGATCAGCCTGTTGAGCCGTCTGAACTGAAGCCACTTGAATCGAATACTTGGCGGCACCGATTTTGGCGGCTGAATGACCGGTGGCTGGAGCCGATGGTGTCGGCCCTGTCTCTTCGGGAACCGTGTCGGCCTTCGGGGGTGCTTTTAAGGATTGGCTCTGAAGTTTTTTGTCTTGGACAGCGGAAGAAGTTATGGCTTCAGGAGGTGGTTCGCTGGTTTCGGTGACAACGCCGGCATTACCGGTGTCGGCCGCCGGAAGGTGGTTTTGCGATGTGGGCGCGACTTCGGCCGGCGGCGGAACCTCTTCCTGATATTCAAACGACTCCACTTGAGGCAGTTGGGGATCAAGCTCCTGTGTTATAGGCACTTTGTCATATAATTTGATGTTTTCTTCTCTAAGGCGATCGATCTTTTCACGTTTTTCTTTGGTGACCATGGTCGCTTCAGTCGGGTTTTGAATGACACGGGGGGTGAGAAAGATATATAAGTTGGTTTTCTCATCGCCTTTGGCAGTTTTACGGAAAAGGTAACCCAGGCCGGGGATATCGCCCAGACAGGGCACCCGGTATGTGCTTTTGCTGGTGTTGCGGTCGATCAAACCGCCCAGAACCAAGGTGTTGCCGTCCCGTGCTATGGCCGTGGTCTCCACGGTCCTTTTGAGGGTCGTAGGACGAAAGTCGGTGGAATCTTCCACACTGCTCACTTCCAGCGCAAGTTCCAGGCGCACCATGCGGTCCTTGTTGATATGGGGGGTTATGGTAAGGGTTTTACCCACATCCCGATAATCATAGGAGTTGTAGACATCACCGCTTCCTGTGGTTGTGGCGGTGGCCGCAGTCTGAAACGGGACATTTTTGCCCACGTATATTTTGGCCTCCTGATTGTCGGTGGTCAGGATTTGCGGGGTGGAGAGAATCTCCACATCACTGTCTTTTTTGTAGGCTTGCACGATGGCCGAGATGGACGGGAAGGAGATGCCGGCAATTTCCACCGCTTCACCGAAAAGGCCCAAAGAAAATCCGGGAGCCACCAAGGCGCCGGTTCCGGCACTATTCAGAACCGATCCCAACACGCCGGCATCTCCTCCGAATGAGGTGCCGCCGGCGCTGAATCCGCCGCCGTAAATAATGCCTTTATCATCATAGGAGGTTTCACCGCCGGCCAGCCACTCCGTGCCCAGACGGAAATCCTTTTCAACGTTGACTTCCATGATCAGCGCTTCGATGTAAACCATGGCCCTGGGAATATCGATTTTCTTTATGATACCCTCCAGCACCACGTAATCTTCCATGTCGGCGGTGATGATCAGGCTGTTGGTGGCTTTGTCGGCGGCGATGCGCACCTTGTCGGAAACCACCGGGGATGATTTCTTGCCGGCGGTTTTGTTATCCGCACCGTCTTTCTGGGGGATATCCTGAAGCACGGCGGCGACATCTTCTGCGGAAGCGTTCTCCAGATAGTAAACATGGATTTTGGCCTGACCCTTGGGTGTTTTTTTATCCAGGGTTTTGATCAGTTTGCGGATATTGTCGGTATCGCCTTCACTGGCCAGCAGAACTATGGCGTTGGTGCGTTCATCGGCCACGAAAGTGATGTCCTTTTCCGCCGCGCCTTTTCCCTTGGCCCCTTTTGTGAAAATGGAACCGAGCAAAGTGGCCAGTTTGGTGGCATCGGCATACTCCACGGGGATAATGGCGATCTGCTGGCCGACGCCGGTAATGTCAATGGCTTTTAAGATATGCAGCAGCCTTTTGATATTGGATTGGACGTCGGTGATAATCAGCGTGTTGGTGGGGGCATAGGCCAGGATTACGCTGCTTTTGGAGACCAGGGGGGTAAAGAGCCGTTTGATTTCATTGGGATCGGCGTAGCGCAGGGGGATGATCTGGGTCACAACGTTGTCGCCGAAGCTTTCCGCCTCTTCTTCCAGACGGGTTTTGATGCTCTTGCTGCGGGCATCCGGGGATGGGACGATTTTGGTGATCTGGCCGGACGGTACGACGGTGTAGTCATGGACCTCCAACACCGATAGAAATACCCGATAAGCTTCCGATACGGTTATCTTGCCCGGTGATATAATGGTCACCTTGCCCTTGACCTTATCATCAATAACAAAATTCTGTTTTGTCAAGTCGCTGATAAATTTAATAAAAACGACAATGTCCACATCGTTGAAATCTATGGAGACCAATTGATCGCCGTTGACCTTCGGAAGCGCGGCGACCTTCTCTTTTGTTTCGGCGGATTGTGCCCAGGCAAGCTGGTGCACGATGGCCCCAAACATGGAACAGGTTATGATAGCGATAAAAACGAGTCGGCATACAATTGAATTCATAATATCAATTCTCGAAGGTGGCCACGGCTGCTGCCGCTTAGGTTGCATAATGTCTTTGTATATTGGTTTTTTCTTTGTCGTCAATAAATAATATAATGATTATCGAATATTATAGTTGATGGTGCGATCGCGCCCCCTGCGCTGCAACACCACGGAGACATTATCGGCGGACTTCAGGCTTTCATAGAGTTTCAAAGCATCGTCCACCGAACGGATCTCCTGACCATCCACGGTTCTCAGAACATCTCCGTTTCTAAAGCCCATGCGCCTGAAAATGGAGTTGGGTTTGATATCTGAAAGCGCCAGACCGTCATCATGGGGCAGAATTTTAATCTCGGTCATCAGTTTGCTCACATCCTGAATGGCGTTATCGATCATGTTCCGGCGCAACGACACCCTTTGGGTCCGGTTTGGTCCAGCGGCTATTTGGCGATTGATTATTCTGGTTGGCCTCGATTGCCGTGACGGACTCTGCGCGAGTTCCTCCATGGCCAGAACCTCGTCCTGTCCGTTGACGGTCAGGACCACCTTGGCACGGAAAATAGCCTTCAAGGTGGCATCCTGGACGCTGTCGTCCACCCGGTAAAGATTCTGTTCCCTTTTCTTTGTGTCTTCGATAACGGCATAGGATCTGTCGGCATCACCGGTGACAGTTCCCCACAGCTTGAGCTGCAGTTTGGTCTCCTCCATCTCTTCGATATTGATTTTGGCTTCCCGGGCCTGTGTTTTCGCACTCTTCTGGGTTTTGAACAGATCCCGTTGCTGAATGGGGCGATAGGCCGCATAGGGCTTTGAAGCGGTACTTTGCGCAGTGGAAGCCTTGACTTGAGGCAGCGGCTGTGGGGTTGTCGATTGGGTTCTGAGTCCCCAGACCTGATAAAAAAGCCCGGCGCCGAAATAGGCGCCCAATGTAATGAGGGTCAGATTGACAAATAAAATGGCCCGTTGAATGCTCATGGCGCTACCTGATCACATAATTGGGGTTTTTGAAGGTTCCGGAAATGCGAAAAACCAAACCCCGTTTCTGGGCATTGTCCGATGACAGCAGGCCGCCGATCATATCATTTTTATGTTCGGCAATAAAAGCCGGTTGCGGTTTAAGCGTCAGTGACAGCGTTATTTTACTCTCTTCCATGGGATTGCGGAAAACCACGGATCCGGTGAGTTTGCCCTCGAGCTGGTCACCGGATGCATCGCAGTTACGAATCTGCATGGCGCGCGGCGAGACGGTCAATTGGGCGTTGATCCGGTCGAATTCCAGGGCCTCAAGGCCCATCACAGGCGGATCCAAGGCGATGTGGACCAGCATGATTTCCAGATTGACCTCTGCCGTGCCGCCGCCTTTATTGCTGTCAAAGTTGATCTTGGCATCCATTTCACCGTCGGGTCTGACGCTTTGAATCTGGTTGAAAATCTCCAGAAACGCCAACGGTGTGCGTGTCAAGCTAAGGCTGATTTGAGTCTGCCCGGCATTGGACGCCGTATCCGTGTCAACCTTGCCGTTCAACTCGCCGGTTCCCAGGTTGCCTTTGAAAGCGTAATGCCTATTGCTGCCGATGAGGGAGAAAAGATCGGGGGTAATTCTGAGATCGTCCATTCGCAGGATCGGCATTTTTGCGTAACTGACCAACAAAGGTTCCAGCTTTATCCCCGGCGGAATGGTGGGGCTGATGACATCGGTATCCAACTGGACCTCAGGCCGGGCCTTGTGCACCTGGGCCAACACGATCTCCTTAATCAACTCCGAGGGAAAACGGAAATAAAGAGAGGCCACCAATGCAACGATTGCATAAAGGCCATACAGGAATATTTTGTTTGTAGGCTTCATAATCAGAGTTGGTATGTCTCCACTTGAAGAACGGAGTTCAGCAAGCTTTCATTTTTTTCGCCTTTGGAAATTGAGATGCGTTTTATCCAGACCATATTGGCATCGCTCTCAATTCCGTATAGCAGGGTCGTCAGTTGCTCCATCGTCAAAGAGGTGAGCTTGATTTCAACCATGGAGAGCGTATAGGAACTGTTCTTCAGGTTGGATGTCGAAGGCTTCATATAGACGATATTGCTTTTGATGCCGCTGGAACCGGCCAACTTGTCGATGAAGGAAAAGAGGGTGAAACTTTTGGGGCGCCTCTTGAGCCCACTCTCCATATCGCTGGAATAGCGCGAAAGGGATTCGTACTCGGCTTTGAGCTCCCCCATCTCCTGCAATGCCAGTGTTTTGGATTTAATCTGGTTGCGCAAGGTTTCTCCCCGATCAATGACCGGAAAAATAATCACCTGAAAGAACAGAAAAACACCCAGAGCGATACCGGCTGCCGCCACAGCCCATTTTTCCCGACGCTGCAGATTGATATTGAACGGCAGACGGATGGACTTGAGTGAAAATGAGGGTATGTTGAAAATTTTCATAGGTTGATTTTCAGTTTAAAAAGCACCTTTTTGCCTGATTTGTCCATATTGGCCGATGCAATGGTGATCTGTTTGAATAACTCGCTTTTTTCCAGTCGGTTTTTGATATCATCCACTGAATTGAAATCAGAGGTTTCACCTGCAACGGTCACTTCACCTGCGCCAATGGTCATGCGGCTGAAAATCACGTTGATGCTCTCGGGTATTAGCTGACTGATCTGCAACAGGACATCGATGCTGCGGTTTTGAGCGGCATTCTGCTCCGAACCGGAACCGCCCTTTTTCAACTCTTTGAGTTTGCTTTTCATTTGGTCCAACGGCGGCACTGTGAGACGTGCGTCGGGAAAGGTTGATTTGAAAATTTGGGTCAGTTGGGCGTCCAGCCCGTCGACCTGTTTCTGAAGATGGTGATTTTCAAGCAACACACCGCTGGCGGCAATGATCAATACAGTCGAAAGAAGGATCGCAGGGCCCATGATGAATGGCCGGTAAGCCGCCCAGTAATTGCGCAGGGGGGAACTGATGCGATGGAAGTTGGGGCAGGGTTTGCCCTCGGCCTCCAACACCGCCAGGGCCAGGGCTTCGTTCATTAGATTGGGCAGCCACTCCACCGTATCCGGTATTTCAACCCTGGGCAGCCATTGGTGCAGGTCGATATCATGAAGCGGCGTTTCAAGCGCCTGCGCCAGTCTTTCCACATTGCCGGGCTCCTGAAGGACGGGACCGCTGACATAGATTGCCGAGGCAGGGGCCTCATCTTGAATGGTGTCACTCCAGGCTGCCAATGTCTGCCTGACGCGAAGCGCCAGCGCTTCGGCGGCGGCTTCGTCACCCACTCCCGAGGATAGAGAGCGGACCATTTCGATGCGACCTGAACGCATGGCATAGAGGGTGGTTTTTTCCGCCGCCACATCCAGAAACAGGGTTTTTGCGGTATCCTGTCCTTCATGTGCCATAATCTGCGCCATCAGTGGAAATCCCCCCGGAACAACCAGTTGGGGGCGGATGTTGGCGGCGGCCAGCTTATCCATAAAACTCTGAAAATCTGACCGGTCCATGGCGACTGCCAGGATATGTGCCTGGTCGCCGGCCACATTTTTTTGAAAATCCATTTTCAAGCTGTCCACGTTGACAGGCAGAGTGGGTTCCAGTTCAAAGGGCAGGATTTGGCGAATCTTGTTATCTTCTTTAAATGGAACGCTAAGAAAGCGAAACAGGGCTTTATCGGCGGGCAATGATACAACCACGTTGGCTGTCGCCGGATTTATTTTTTCCAACAGCGAAACCAGAGCGTCGCTCAAGGCGTCATCTTCTTCCAAAGGCGCGTCAATCGTCAGGTGCGCGCTGGCTATCACGGTATTGCTTTTCAAGCCTGTGTTGACAAGCACGGCGGCAACAGTGTCTTTGCGAATATCAATTGCGAGGATTTGACGGCTCATACATTCTCTTTGGCAGAGGCGTTACGATTTTCAAAAGGTTGCCGTTGTGAACCGGCGGTTTCTCCTTCAGGTTATCTGTGCGATAGAGAGTCTGAACAATATTTTGCCCAATATGCGGCCGTATCATTAACGACCTTGATGGTTTATATGCTATTGTGTCTTCCAATTCAAGACTTTACAAGTCCAGGGGGTGGAATCCGACTCTTGTTCGCGTTGTACAATGGCGGTTGTCACCACCCGGATATCATCCAGCACCGCTGTGGCCACGATGCGAAACAGATTGCTGGAGACCGAAATCAAATCAGGATCAATGGTAATGCCGCTGAATCCGGGTACACTCTTATACCAATGGATATTGGTAATGTCATTGGTGTACTGGGTGCCGCTGAGGGCTTCCCGGTATTCGATCAATAAATCTGCAAAATCCTCGCTTTCGATGGGCAAAATCACCTTCAGAACCGGCAGCTCGGCCGTGTTGATATTGACTTTGCCGGGATAGCTGAATCCCTGGTCGTTGACCTTTTCGGCCCCATATACGGTTATGTAATTGCCCAGGCCGGCCGCTCCCGCAATGCCGTCGAACAATTGCGGGGTGATGCCCTTGACCAGGCGCACCTCGGAAAGATGATCAAAAGGGCTGTTTTTACATTCATAGGGCGGATCAAGCTCCTGATAATAATCGGACTCGGCGCCGTTCAGACCGGTTATGATATCTTCATCCGAATCTATCCAGTCTTTGATGGAATTGATGATGGTTAACGGGTCGGTCTC
>JBFFHG010000023.1:0-11870 GCA_041557055.1 Desulfosarcinaceae bacterium | reverse complement strand
TAGTTTCATGGGTCGCGGTTGCTGGATTTGTCCCAAGGTAACCATTAAAAACTATGTCATGCTCTCTTCTCATGTCTCAATTCTCGGTGGTGATCATATCCATGACATTCCCGGCACGCCGATAGTCTTCAGCGGACGTCCGGGAGAGGTTCCGCCAACCGTGATAGAGGATGATGCATGGGTTGGATTGCGTGCAATTATTATTGCCGGGGTGCGTATTGGGCGAGGCGCGATTGTTTCGGCCGGGGCCCTGGTGACCAAGGATGTGGCGCCATATACAATCGTAGGCAATGTGCCTGCAAGACCGATTAAAAAAAGATTTTCCGATCAGCGCCATATCAATATTCATAACAGAATGCTGGACAGCCCGCCAAAGTTGGGAGAATATGCTGGAAGCCAATTTAACACCCATTCAGCAAAATCATAGGGCGGGGAGCATAACAAAGAAAACCGGTTCCATCCAATCAATTTTATGGTTTTGCCGGCCAACCATCTTGAATTTTGGGCGACCATCATATCTGCGATATACAAGGATCTCCGGCGGACCGTGCGGTTCTTCAAAACCTCGAAACATAAACAAAAGAACCTTCGCAATCGGAGCAACAGCATGAATATCTCCAAATACTTTTTGGCAATGGCCCTTATCGCCATTTTTGCATTGTTCCACACCAACCTGGTTCTGATTTCTTTTGCTGGCGCGGAATTGAAAATAGACCGAAGAGATAAAAGCGGTTTCGGTCTTTACGATTCAACGGTTAAAACAAGCGCTGATATGCCTCTTGTGGCTGACGGGTCTTCAGGATACAATGAAACTTCAAAAGCCGTCAGTAAGCAGGCGACCAACAGCAGGGTCATCAATGTGCTTTGGTTCGGCGCTCTCGGTGATGACGGGACCACCGATAACTATTCCGCCTTTATTGATGCTGTCGAGGCGTTGCTGCCCGGCGACATCCTTTATGTTCCGAGGGAAAGCGGCTATTTCAGCATTACCAATTCCATGCCGATAGACATACCTGTTTCCGATATTACCTTTGAAATTGATGGGGAGATCAGGGCGGAGATGGAGGGGGCCGATCTATTCAATATTTCTGGGGATCGGGTAAGAATCGTCGGCCCCGGAGCGATTCGCGGCCCCGGGACATTCATTCAGGACCAATCATCGTCAACAGCGCTGATAAGGATCAGCGGTCCTGATTGCCGGGTGGAAAATCTGGCGGTTTACTATCCGCCCGTCATCGGCATAAAATTTAACAGAACAACCGGCGGGTCGGTTGAAAGATGCCTGTTCGCAGGAGGACCGTCAATAAAAACCGGTCCATTCGGGTTCGGCGTCTTTATCGGCTCATCCACAAAAATAAATGTCAGAAACAATCGGTTCACACGTTTTCCAGGCGATGATGACGGGAAAATAATATCCGCTGTCGGGCTGGGCCCTGTGGCGTTTTATGGGGACCCGGACGGCGAAAGCACGTCCGGGTCCAGAGACTGCCTCGTTTATGGCAACATTGCGGATAATTTGTGGGAGCACGCGGTTTATCTGACCGGGTATCGAAATATTGTGACAAACAATATTGCCAAATATACAAGCAAGGTCGCTTATATCATAGCCGGGTCTGAAAACATCGTGACCGGTAATCAGGCATATTCTGTGAATGGCGGTATCGGGCTTCAGGACTCCAGCGATAGCATTGTCGACGGCAATATCCTCATTCACACGGATTACGAAACCAACGGCGCACATGCCATCGGAATAGAGCCGTTGTATACTGACAGCGTCATCAGCCGGAACAGAATCACGAACAATACCATTCAGGGAACCTATGCCGGGGCCATCGTCTTCAGAGTGGCTGCAAGCGGGAATACCGCAACAGAGATGGATGACAATATCGTGGCCGGCAATATCATTTCAGAGGTGGGACATGACGGTCTCACCAATCAGACGGTTCATGGAATTTGCTTCCATGGTACATCTCTGATGAAAAATCGCACGCAGATTTTAAATAATATCATAAGCGGTGTTCAGGGCCGGGCGATTTCGGTCGATGGCCTGGTTGACTCTAAAATTGCCGACAATAACGCCACGGGTATCAACAGGGGGGCAAATTATGCCTGGAGCAGAGGCATTTTCCTGGACGATTGCACACGGGTGGAAGTGTCGGACAATATAATCAATCAGGGCGTCGACGGTGATTTGTATTTCGGTGTTTGGGAAGAGGAGGGCAGTTCGCAAAATATCTACCGCAATAACAGTGTCCTGGATTATTTCGCGTCCCCCTATTATTTATCTTCGACCGACGCTTCGATTACAACCGATAAAACAGTTGTACAGACCCTGTCCGGCAATTATATCTTTAAAAAGGGAGAGGGCCATATCTATCTCATTGACCCTGCAGGGAATATAAGCTTCAACCCATATCACAGCGATGGTGTTTATCCCGCCGGATATGAAATTATTATCGTCAACACCGGCGATGCCGGAGGAACAATCACGTTTGACTCTTATGATTTGAGTCATGTTGTCGAGCAAAACCAGCGAGGCGTTTTTACATATACCGGTACGCAGTGGCGCGGTGTGTCTATGTAGGCGCTTGGCGCCCCACGAAACCCGGCCTCCCTGCAGTAGCCTGTTCATCCAAGCAACCTCGCCTTTGCTATGTTTTTACAGTTTCGGATCGAAATAATCCGGCCGCCTGAAATGCCGGGTTGTTTTGTGCAGGCCCTGGGGCCGTCACGGATCAAGCCTGGAAGATGATTAATCGCGACATAAAGGAGTTTATGGTGTTTGCCAACAATACATTGATGATTACCGGCGGCACGGGTTCATTCGGCCAGGCCGTGGTGCGGCGGTTTTTGGATACGGATATCGGGGAGATTCGAATTTTCAGCCGGGATGAAAAGAAGCAGGAGGATATGCGCATCGGCCGCAACCACCCCAAGCTGAAATTTTTCATCGGCGATGTGCGCAATGCCGACAGCCTGAGAGATGCCATGCATGGGGTGGACTATGTGTTTCACGCCGCAGCGCTCAAACAAGTGCCCTCCTGCGAGTTCTACCCCCTTGAAGCGGTTCAGACCAATACGTTGGGCGCCGCCAATGTGCTCAACGCCGCAGTGGACAAAAAGGTCAGGATGGTGATCGTGCTCAGCACGGACAAGGCGGTTTATCCGATCAACGCCATGGGCATTTCCAAGGCCATGATGGAAAAGATCATGGTCGCCAAATCCCGTTTTGTCGGCAACGGCGGCACCATTATGTGCGGCACGCGCTATGGCAATGTGATGGCGTCGCGCGGGTCGGTGATCCCCCTTTTTCTCGAACAGATTCGCAAAGGCCGGCCGTTAACGGTAACCGATCCGGATATGACAAGGTTTTTGATGTCCCTGGACAGTGCGGTGGATCTTGTATTATATGCCTTCGAACATGCAAGGCCCGGCGAAATATTCGTAAAAAAGGCACCGGGCGCAACCATCGGCGATCTGGCCAAAGCGGTGCTGCTGATGATGAATGCCGACAACCCCATCAACATCATCGGCACGCGCCATGGCGAAAAGCGCTACGAGACGCTTTTAACGCGCGAGGAGCTGGTCAAGGCCGAGGATTGCGAAGATTACTATCGGATCCGTCCGGATGACCGCGGATTGAATTACAATCTCTATTTCACGGAAGGCCAACCGCAGCTTTCCGCTGTTGAAGATTACAACTCCCATAACGCCCAGCGGCTGAACATCGGGCAGATCGTCCAACTTTTGGAAAAGGAACGGATCATAAAAGATATTCTGGAAGGGAAAGAACTGCAATGAAACAGGTATTGGTGACGGGTGCGCGTGGTTTTGTGGGCCGAAACCTATGTGCCGTGCTTCAGCGGCGCAAGGATTTGTCGCTTGCGAAACTGGATATCGACGATTCCGCGTCTGCCCTGGCGGATGCGCTGGGGCAGGCCGATTGCATATATCATCTGGCCGGCGTGAACCGGCCCAAGGCGCCCGAGGCGTTTGAAACCGGCAATGCCGGCCTGGTGGACCAGCTCTGCCAAAGGTTGCGGGAGCTGGGCCGGGCACCTAAAATCGTGCTGGCCTCTTCCATCCAGGCCTGTCTGGACAACCCCTACGGCCTGAGCAAGCGTCATGCCGAAGAGATTCTCAAGGCATTTTCCGCTGAAACCGGCGCCCCATGCGTGGCTTACCGGCTGAAGAATCTGTTCGGCAAGTGGTGCCGTCCTGATTATAACTCGGTGACCGCGACATTTTGTCACAATATCGCCAATGACAAACCCATAGAGATTTCAGACCGGGCCGGGCAGATCGATCTGACCCATATCGATGATGTGGTGGCGGCTTTTGTTGCCGAGCTGGATTCGGCACAGCCGGGTTTCAGGTTTGCCGATCCGTTGGCCTCCACAAAGATCACTCTGGGGCAATTGGCCGATAAGCTCAATTCTTATAAAAAGATGCGTGACACGCTTTTTCTTCCTGATTTTGAGAGCGATTTCGAGCGTGCGTTATATGGCACCTATTTGAGTTATCTGAATGAAAACCGTTTTGATTACAGCCTGGCAATCAAGTCCGACCAGCGCGGCAGCCTGGCCGAATTTCTCAAATCTCCGGCCATGGGCCAGATTTTTGTCAGCCGCACCAGGCCCGGGGTAACCCGTGGCGATCATTACCACCACACCAAGGCGGAAAAATTTCTGGTATTGCAGGGTACGGCTGCGATTCGTTTCCGTCACATTGAAAACGAGCGGGTGCTGGCGTACACGGTTGACGGTGAGCAGTACCGGGTAATGGATATTCCGCCGGGGTACACCCACAGCATTGAAAACATCGGTGAGGATGAGCTGGTGACCCTGTTCTGGGCCAGTGAAGTGTTTGATCCGGACCATCCCGACACCTGTTTTGATCCGGTTCAGGGAGCATGTAAAGCATGAAGGTGATGACGGTGGCGGGCACGCGTCCTGAGATCATCCGGTTGTCGCGGGTCATGGCGGCCCTGGACCGCTATCTGGACCAGATCATTGTGCATACCGGTCAGAACTATGACTATGAGCTCAATCAGCTCTTTTTTGATGATCTGGGAATCCGCAAACCCGATCATTTCCTTCAAGCGGCCGGTGAAACCGCCTGTGAGACCGTGGGGCTCGTCATTGCGCGTGTGGATGATGTTTTGAGACGGGAAAAGCCGGATGCGCTTCTGGTGCTGGGCGACACCAACAGTTGCCTGGCGGCCTACCCTGCCAAGCGGCGCAAGATCCCCGTATTTCACATGGAGGCCGGCAATCGCTGTTTCGACCAGCGCGTGCCTGAAGAGATCAACCGCAAAATCGTCGACCATATCAGCGATATCAATATGCCCTACAGCACCATTGCCAGAGAATACCTGCTGCGGGAGGGATTGCCGCCGGACAGGGTGATCAAAACGGGCAGCCCGATGAATGAGGTGCTGGCGTATTATGGTGACAAAATCGAAACCTCGGATGTTCTTGCAAGGCTGGCCCTGGAACCGGGCGCCTACTTTTTGATCAGTGCCCACCGTGAAGAGAATATCGAGTCGCCGGAACAATTCCAAAAACTGGGTGATCTTTTGAACCGTCTGGCCCGCACATATTCACAGCGGGTGATCGTATCCACCCATCCGCGCACCCGCAAGCGCATCGACGCCCAAGGGGTGCGTTTTGATCCTCTGGTCGAATTGATGAAGCCTTTGGGGTTCTGCGACTATATCAAGCTTCAGCAGCACGCCCGCGTGGTGCTTTCCGACAGCGGCACCATCAATGAGGAGAGCAGCATCCTCAACTTTCGCGCGCTGAACATTCGAAACGCCCACGAACGGCCGGAAGGGATGGAGGAGGGGGCCGTGATGATGACAGGGTTGCAGTGGCCCACGATTCAGGATGCCCTGTCGGTTCTGGAACACCAGCCGTGCGGCGGTGAACGCCTCCTTCGGCCGGCCGCGGATTACAGTGTGCCCAACGTGTCTGAAAAAGTTGTCCGCATCATCATCAGTTACACCGACTACATCAACCGCTACATCTGGCATAAGCCATCTGCCTCGTAAAAAACCTGACAAGCGAAGCCGCCGGTTTTTACGGCATGTTCTGAAAAATACTTTTCCGCGGCCCTGCACAGGCGCCGGATGACAAGATACCAATGCGCATTTTAATCCTCACCCAATGGTTTGATCCCGAACCAACCCCCAAGGGGCTCTCATTTGCCAAAGCCCTGGCCGAGCGCGGCCACCAAGTGCAGGTGCTGACCGGTTTTCCCAATTACCCCGAGGGCCGGTTGTACCCCGGTTACCGCCTGCGGCTTTACCAATGGGAGTCCATGGACGGAATCAGGGTTTTGCGGGCGGCGCTGTTTCCCAGCCGTGACCGATCCGCTGTCAAGCGGGCGATCAATTACGCGACCTTTGCCGCCGCCGCCGCGCTGCTCGGCACGCTTTTGATAAAACAAGTGGATCTGATTTATGTTTACCACCCGCCGGCCACCGTGGGTTTGGCGGCGCACATGCTGGGCATGCGCTTGAAGGCGCCTTTTGTATACGATATTCAGGACCTGTGGCCGGATACGCTCGGCGCCACCGGCATGCTGGGCGCACCGGCCGCACTGAAAGTGATCCGGGCAATGTGTCGGTTTGTATATGGCCGGTGCGGCCGGATCGTGGTTTTATCACCGGGATTCAAGCGAATGTTGATTAAAAGAGGGGTGACCGCAGCCAAAATCGACGTTGTTTACAACTGGTGCGAGGAGGCCCACATCAAGCCCGTGCCCCGCGATGACAAACTGGCCCGGGCGTTGGGGCTGGCCGGGCGTTTCAACGTCGTGTTCGCCGGCAACATGGGCCCTGCCCAGGCTCTGACTGCGGTGCTGGCGGCCGCCGCCCTGGTAAAGGACCAGGCCCCTGAAATTCAGTTTGTTTTTGTGGGCAGCGGCATGGCGCTGGATGACTTGAAAAAGGCAACTCTTGCGGCAGGGCTGGAAAATGTGCGTTTTCTGCCCCGCAGGCCCATGAGGGAAATTTCAAAGTTGCTGAATATGGCGGATGCTTTGTTGGTTCATTTGAAAAACGATCCCTTGTTTGAAATTACCATCCCTTCAAAAACCCAAGCTTACATGGCTGTTGGAAGGCCGATCCTGATGGGGGTGCGCGGCGATGCGGCTGACTTGGTGCATAAGGCCGGCGCAGGGTTGCAATTCGAACCCGAGTCCGGCCGCGGTTTGGCCCAAGCGCTGTTGCAGCTTTACAGCATGCCCCAGGCCCAAAGGGATCGGATGGGCGCCAATGGCCGCGCGTTTTACAGCCGCAAGATGGCAAGAGTGATCGGCGTCGGGCGATTGGAACGGATCTTTCATCAATGCGTGCAGGAAAGCCGGGGCCGGTAAGATGGATCTGAAACGAGGCCTGGACCTGACCTTCACTCTGCCCGCCTTTGTGGTGCTTTCGCCCCTGATGGCATTGATATCGATCCTGATCAGAATTCGAATGGGGCCGCCCGTTTTTTTCGTCCAGGTGCGCCCCGGATGGGGCGGCCGCTCTTTTCGGGTGTACAAATTCCGAACCATGACCAACGGGCGCGCCTCCAACGGCGACCTGCTTCCGGATGCGGCGCGCCTGACCGGCCTGGGGCGTTTGTTGCGCTCGACCTCCCTGGATGAACTGCCGGAGTTGTGGAATGTGTTGCGCGGCGATATGAGTCTGGTGGGGCCCCGTCCCCTGCTTACGCACTACCTTGAGCGGTATACTGCGCGGCAAGCCCGGCGGCACGAGGTTAAACCGGGGTTGACGGGCTGGGCCCAGGTCAACGGCCGCAATGCCCTGAGCTGGGAAGAGAAGTTTGAACTGGATGTCTGGTACGTTGACAATCGGTCGCTGCTGCTGGACATGAAGATCATCATCATGACCTTGAAACAGGTGATCCGCAGAGAGGGCATCAGCCATCCGGGGGCGGCGACCATGACTGAATTCAACCCTTAGGGCTCGCGTAAAAATAACTTCACATTTTATGCATCACTGCTTCAGGTTGTCTTTGCACGATCTGCGACTGCAAAATCCTCAAAATAGCTTGCTATTCCTGTGGTTTTGCACTCTTAGATCGAACAAATCCAACCCAAATCAGCGCGCCTAAACTGCGAATTTATTTTTACACGAGCCCTTAGGGTTCGCGCAAAAATAAATTGACATTTTTTCATTTCTGAATCAGGGCGCCTGAAACACCCGCTTGTTTTGTGCGATCCCTTGGAGAGCAGACAATTGACACTTCCAAAAAACATTGCCATTTTCGGTGCCGGGGGATTTGGGCTTGAGGTGGCCATGCTGATTGAGCAAATCAACCAGAGCCGGTCGCAATGGAATCTGATCGGTTTTTTCGATGACGGCCTTGCGGCCGGCACCAGGATAAATGACTGGCCGGTACTGGGCGGCCTGTTGGCGCTGAATGCATGGCAAGAGCCTCTGGCGGTGGTCTTCGCCCTTGGAATTTCCAAAACCAGGCTGGATATCGTCCGGCGGCTGAACAATCCCCTGCTTTGGCATCCCAGCCTCATTCATCCGTCAGTGATCCAGGGATCGGCAAAATACCTGAAAATCGGTGAAGGCACCATTGTTTGCGCCGGCACGATCCTTACCACCAATATCTGCATGGGCCGGCACGTGATCCTGAATCTGGCTTGCACAGTGGGCCATGAAACCCAGATCGGCGATTTTTGCTCTTTCATGCCGTCCTGCAATATTTCCGGGGAAGTCAAGATCGGCAAAGCCTCCTTCTGGGGCACCGGAGCCAAAATAATCAATGGCAAAACCGTTGGAGACCATACTGTCATCGGCGCCGGGGCGGTGGTCACCACCGATATCCCGGCCGGTGCAACAGCCGTGGGCGTTCCCGCGAAGATTATCAAACAGGGAGAGCGCCGGTCTTAGAAGCGGTTCCAATTCAGGCCATCTTTACCCCCCCACTTACGTGTAAATTCTTTAAATCATCAGGTAATCAGAATGAAAAAGCGTATTTTTCTCTCTCCGCCCCACATGGGCGGCGACGAGTTGATGTTCGTCCGGCAGGCTTTTGACTCAAACTACATTGCGCCGTTGGGCCCCATGGTGGATGGGTTTGAAAGGGCTTTTGCGGAAAGGGTCGGTGTGCCCCATGCCGTGGCCCTTTCCAGCGGCACGGCGGCCATGCATCTGGCGTTGCGCAATTTGGGGGTTGGTCCGGGTGATGAGGTCTTTGCCTCCACCCTGACCTTCATCGGTGGTGTCTCTCCAATTGTGTTCCAGGGCGCCCGGCCGGTGTTCATAGACAGTGACAGGGCCACCTGGAATATGGACCCGGGCTTGCTGGAAGAGGAACTGTCAAGGTGTTGTGCGGCCGGGCATCCGCCCAAAGCGGTGGTGCCCACGGATTTATACGGCCAGTGCGCGGATTTGGGCCGGATCATATCCGTTTGTGAGCAATATGGCGTCCCCGTGGTCTGCGATTCGGCCGAAGCGTTGGGGGCCAGCCACAACGGCCGTCACGCCGGTGCCGGGGCCAAGGCGGCGGTCTATTCTTTTAACGGCAATAAAATCATCACCACTTCGGGCGGCGGCATGCTCTGCTCGGAGGACCGTGCGTTTATCGAGCGGGCCCGTTTTTTATCTCAGCAGGCCAGAGATAGCGCGCCTCACTATGAGCATTCGCAAATCGGCTACAACTACCGCATGAGCAATATTGTTGCAGCCATCGGATTGGGGCAGCTAATGTGCCTGGACCTTCGTGTGGCGCGTAAAAGAGAGATTTTTGGTTTTTATCAATCGACCCTGGGCGATCTGCCGGGGGTGGCGTTCATGCCCCAGGCAGCACACGGCATAAGCACGCGCTGGCTGACGGTCATTTTAATCGATCCCCGTGAATTCGGTGCGGACAGGGAAGCCGTCAGGCTGGCCCTGGAAGAAGAGAATGTCGAATCGCGGCCGGTATGGAAGCCCATGCACCGGCAGCCGGTATTCAGAATCACCGGCTGCGATGCCGGGGCGGCCCCCAAAGAGGCTTCCTTATCGTCCTGGCCGGCCAGAAAAGTGGGTGGACAAGTTGCTGAAGAACTCTTTGCCAACGGTCTTTGCCTGCCGTCCGGGACGGCCATGACGACTGCGGATTTGCAGCGGGTGGTCAAGACGATCAGGAAGACGGCCGCCGGGAAAGGCTCCGGCGTCAATAACCCGTTGAAAATGGTGGGAGCCGATCATGGATGGTAGAAAAGATATACTCGGCGTATGGATTTTGCCGGCGGCGTTGGTTGTGGCCGGTTTGATATGGGTCCATTGGCAAACACTGAAAAGTATGTATGACCAGTGGATGGCCAATGATGATTTTTCCCACGGTGTATTGATCGTGCCCATTGTATTGTACCTTATCTGGAAGAGGCGCAAAACGTTGGTTGAGCTGCCCCCCCGGCCCGATTGGCGCGGCCTCGTGGCGATGATTGGTGCGGTTTGCCTTTATAGCGTGGGGGAACTGGGCGCCGAGCTTTTCACCACCCGCGCAGCCATAATTTGTTTTTGCATCGGGGCGTTGTGGTGGCTCTACGGTTACCGCATGCTGCGTGAGGCGGCTTTTCCCCTGATGTTGCTCTTTTTAATGTTGCCCCTGCCCGGCTTTATTTACCGCAACCTGACGTTCTCTCTTCAGATTTTCTCTTCGGCGGCATCTGTTGAACTGCTCAACGCGATTGGATTTTTGGCCTGTCGGGAAGGCAATGTGATCGATATGGGGTTCGGGCAGTTTCAGGTGGTGGATGCCTGCAACGGCTTGAGATTCATCATGCCGCTCTTGACGCTGGGGGTGCTGTTTGCGTTTTTCCGGCCCCAGGCTTGGTGGAAAAGAGTCTTGTTGGTCGCTGTAACCATACCGCTGGCCATGTTGACCAATATTTTAAGAATCGTCGGAACAGGTGTTTTATCTCAGTACTTCGGTCCCCGGGTGGCGCAAGGTTTTTTCCATGATTTTTCAGGCTGGGCTGTCTTTATGACTTCTTTTGCCTTGTTCGCACTTTTTGCCTGGATGTTGAAACGCCTGCCCGCAAAATCCGCAGTTGTTCGATCGAATCCCCCAATCGAGCCCGTGACCGGATCGCATCGTCTGAAAAAGCAAATGGCGGCGGCCACCGTCGTGGCCCTGGCCTTGTGTCTGGTCAGCCCCATGACCGTGAAGGTCCTGGGAAACGTGGCGCCGGTTCCATTGAAGAAGTCTCTGGATCGATTTCCGCGGATGCTCGACGGTCGCACGGGTGTTGCTGGAAAGATCGATACAGCCGTTTGGGAGAAGGTCGGCGGCCAGAACTATGTGCTGATCAACTACAGCAAGGCCGGTGAAATGCCTATCAATTTCTATACGGCATACTATGAGTATCAGCGCAAAGCCGGTGATTTTATCCACTCGCCCAAGCTATGCCTGCCAGGAGGGGGATGGTATATCGCATCAAACAATATTCGTCAGCTTGAGTGCCCGAAGCGTGACAGGACGTTGAAAAAATTGCGTTTCAACGAGATTTTGATCGAAAAGAACGGAATGCGCCAGTTGGTCTACTTCTGGTATCAGGGCCGCGACCGCAATTTCACCAATGAATATGCGGCAAAGTTCTACATGGTCTGGGACGGTATCTGGCGCCGTCGAACGGACGGCGCACTGGTCCGGCTTGTCATTCCCATGGCTGCCGGGCAGTCGCTTGATGAGGCCAGGGGGGCTTTGGATCGTTTTGCGCTGTTGGCCTTCGAAGAACTGGATAATTTTCTTCCATAGATTCTTTTTTCTAATTTTCCTCCCGTCCGGGGAGGAACGATAAAGAAAAACCATGTTATCGAATACGATTCAAAAATGGGTCCGGCACCCGATCGCCCAAAG
>JBFFHG010000022.1:0-11945 GCA_041557055.1 Desulfosarcinaceae bacterium | reverse complement strand
GGCATGACTTCCATGGGGCCCAATGCGGCCGTGGAAGGCTCCCTGGCCTCCCTGCGCAACCGCCAGGCCGAGCTGGTGCGCAACAACCCTTTGGCCGGCGGCGGAGTGGATACCATCGTGGCCAACATGGTGGGCCGGGGAATCCGGCCGCTGTGGAACATCGACGATAAGGAGATCCTCAACCGGGTGCAGGATGCGTGGTTCGATTCGGTGGATGAGGCCGACGCCGACGGCGTGGCTTCGTTTTACGGTTTGCAAGCCATGGTGACCGGGGCCATGTGCAACACGGGCGAGGCCTTCGGCGTGTTCTCCTACCCGTCGCCCTACGACGGTCTTTGCACGCCGCTGCAGGTGCGTGTGTTCGAAGGGGCTCAGTTGGATGAGGCGCACACCGAACTTTGCACCGACGGCAACGACATCCGCATGGGCATCGAATTCGACCGCCGCGGCCGGCGGGCGGCCTATCACTTCTATCAAAAGCACCCGGGCGAGCCGTATTTTTTTAACACGTTCGAAAAACAGCGCGTGCCGGCCGGCGAGGTCATGCATACATACAGACCCATGCGCCCCGGCCAGCTTCGCGGGCTTCCCTGGTTTCACAATATCATCCTGAAGCTGCACGAAATCGATCAGTGCGTGGATGCCGAGCTGGTGCGACGCAAAACGACCACCATGTTCGGCGGTTTCATCAAGCAGATGTCGCCGGGCGGATTTCCGCTGCCGGGAGCTTCGCCCATACCCGGCGGACCGCCGGGCAACATGCTGGGCCACCAGAGCGGCGCCACCAACGCGGCGCCGGTGATTGACCTGCGCCCGGGGACCTTTCCCAAGCTGCCCTCTGGCTGGGACGTCACCTTTGCCCAGCCCACGGATGTGGGCGGCAACTATACGGCCTGGATGGTTCAGCAGCTACGCGACGTGGCCAAGGGCATGGGCGTCACCTACGAACAGCTCACCGGCGATCTGTCCGGTGTCAATTACACCTCCATCCGCGCGGGCCTGCTGGATTTCAGGCGGCGGCTGGAGCAGATCATCGCCACGACTCTGGTGTTCCAGTTCTGCCGGCCGTTCGCCCACCGCTGGCTGGATCTGCTGGTGGTCTCGGGGCAGATCGTTATTCCGGATTATTACACCCGGCGTCGCTTTTACCGGCGCATCGAGTGGCAGCCGGACGGCTGGGACTGGGTGGAACCGGTCAAGGATGTCAAGGCGGCCATCATGGAGGTGCGCGCCGGATTCAATTCGCGTCAGCGGGTGGTGGCCCGGCGTCACGGGGTGGACGTTGAGGACATCGATCAGGAGATCGCCCAGGACAACCGCCGGGCCGACGATGCGGGCCTGATTCTGGATTCGGACCCGCGCAAGACCACCACCGGCGGAATCTATCAGGACAGCGGGCAGGACAAAGAAGGGAATGCATAAATGAGGCGGGAGAATTTACTTTACACGCTCAACGCACAGACGGGCAACGGGCAACGGCCATCCGGTCAGACGGCCATCCAGGTGCCCACGCGGCTTTTGAATACGCCCCTGCTGGTGTCCCGGTCCGAGGCGGACCTGATCCTGGCGGCCCTTTCAGGATCCATGACGGCCGCGATGTTTCTGGGTTTTTCCGATGAGAAGCGGTCCAGATCCTACGAGGTCAAAAACGGGGTGGCCATCATTCCGGTGATGGGCGGCCTGACATACCGGGGATATGGCTGGTATTGGCGCAGTACCTATGGACAGATACGGCGGCAGCTGCGCGAAGCCCTCGCCGATATGGAGGTCACGGCAATCCTGTTCGACGTGGACTCTCCCGGGGGCGAAGTGGCCGGGGTGTTCGACCTGGTGGACGAGATTCACGCCGCCCGGGGGCAAAAACCCATTCATGCCGTAGCTAACGAGGATTGTTTTTCCGCAGCCTACGCCATCGCCTCGGCGGCTGACAAGGTCTATTTGCCGCGCACCGGCGCGGTGGGGTCGGTGGGCGTGATCGCCATCCACTACGAGCAGTCCAAGGCCGAGACCGAAGCGGGCGTCAAGTATACGGCCATTTTCGCCGGCGCGCACAAAAACGATTTTTCCATGCACGAACCGCTGTCGGCCGAGGACCGGGCCGTGGCCCAGGCTTCTGTGGACAAGACCTATGATCTTTTCGTGGCCACCGTGGCCCGCAACCGGGGCCTGTCCGAAGAGTCCGTGCGCGCACAGCAGGCGGCCATCTTCGACGGCGCGGACGCCGTGACCGCCGGACTGGCCGACGGGGTGAACACCTTCGATGAAATTTTGTCCGAGCTCGGCACCGGGCACGCAAAGACCAATCTATTGTCTCCCCAGGCGGGAGCGCAAACCACCACAGGAGAGCAAGACATGCAATTCGAACAAATCTTTACCGGACTGGCCGCGCTGCTGACCGACAAGGAGCAAAAGACGGCGGCCATGGAAAAACTGCAAAAAATGGGCTTTGCCCAGGAGGATCCGGCCGCATCCCAGGCTGCCCTGGCAGAAGCAGAAAAGAAAGCCACCTCCGCTGAACGGCAACGGGCCCAGGCCATCGCCGAAAAGTGCGTCCTGGCGGGCCTTTCCCAGATGGCGCCCCAGCTCATCGGTGAGGAGATCGGCGCCGAGGCGGCTGCAACGCGCATCCTCGAGGCCCGGCACAATGCCGACCCGTCCCGGGAACTTGACAACAGCAACAGCGGCCTGGGGGCCTCGGGCGTCGATTTTGTGATCGCCGACGCCAAGCGCCGGGCCGAGGCGGCCAGGACCAAATAGTTTCGGCCAAGAGCCTGAAAACAGTAAAAGGAGAAAAAGCCATGGCAGTACAAACCGAAGCAAAACGGCTCCATGACGGCCTGCTGGGCGAGGTGGCGTCCCCCTCGCGGTTTTCGCGGGAAGAGATCATCATTTTGTCCGGGCAGAACGTGGGCGTGCTCAGCGTGCTGGGCAAGATCACCAAGAGCATTCCCACAGAAGGTGCCGCCGATGCGGGCAACACGGGCAACGGCGCCCTGACCCTGGTCACCGGCGGCGACGATACCCAGATCGGCACCTACGTCCTCACCTGCATGGCCGCGGCCGCCAACGGCGGCGCCTTTGCGGTGACTGCCCCCAACGGCGAGGCCCTGCCGGATGCCCAAGTGGGCGTGGCCTACGTCAACCCGCAGATCAATTTCACCATCGGCGACGGCGCCGCCGACTTTGCGGTGGGCGATACCTTCACCATCGAGGTGACGGCCGGCTCGGGCAAGTGCAAGGCCATCGATTTCACCGCCGTGGACGGCTCCCAGCAGGCTTACGGGATCGCCGCCGGCGATTATGACGCCGGCGCGGCCGACATCAGGGGCGTGGCCTTTGTGCGCGACGCTTCGTTTATCGCCACAGCCCTGGTATGGCCGGAAGGCGCCACGGCCGATCAGAAGAACAAGGCCCTGGCCGAGCTCAAGGCCCTGGGCATCATCACCGCCGCCGCGGCTTAAGAAGGAGTAAACAAAATGCTGAATCCCTTTGCAACCGATGCGTTCAACATGGTCACCCTGACCAACGCGATCAACATCATGCCCAACAACTACGGCCGGCTGCGCGAGATGAACCTGATGCCCGGCCAGGGCGTGCGCACCCGCACCATCATCGTGGAGGAAAAAAACGGGATCCTCAACCTGCTGCCCACGCGGCCGTTGGGCGCGCCGGGAACCGCCCAGCAGCGCGTCAAGCGCAAGGTGCGCTCGTTCGTCATCCCGCACATTCCGGCCGACGATTGGATTGATCCCACCGAGTACAGCGGTGTGAGAGCCTTCGGCACCGAGAATCAAGTGGCTTCTTTGGCCCAAATCATGAACGATCACCTGGAATCCATGCGCGACAAGCACGCCATCACCCTGGAGTTTTTGCGATGGGGCGCGCTCAAGGGCGAGATCCTGGATGCCGACGGCTCCACCCTGTACAACCTGTTCACCGAGTTCGGCATCACCAAAAAAACCGTTTACTACGATCTGGATACGGACACCACCGAAGTGCAGCTCAAATGCTTCGATGTCACCCGTCACATCGAAGACAACCTCAAGGGTGAGGTCATGACACGGGTGCACGCCTTGTGCTCTTCCGATTTCATGGACAGGCTGGTTTCCCATCCACTGGTCAAAAGTGTGTACGAAGGTCACTCGGCCGCCATCAGCATTTTAGGCGGCGATCCGCGAAAGGCTTTCAGTTTCGGCGGCATCACCTTCGAGGAGCACCGCGGCCAGGCCACCGACATGAACGGCGTCACGCGCAAGTTCATCGCCGACGGCAAGGCCATCGCCTTTCCGGTGGGCACGCGCTCCACCTTCAAGACGCATTTTGCGCCGGCCGATTTCATCGAGACGGCCAACACCTTGGGCAAGGATCTTTACGCCAAGCAGGAGCCGTCCAAGTTCGGCCGGGGCGTGGACCTTCACACCCAGTCCAACCCGCTGCCCATGTGCATGCGGCCGGCCGTGCTGGTGGAACTGGATCTGAATGCGGCGCCTTAAGGAAGGCGTGAGAGCATCCGACGGGTTTTAACTTTTTTCGGTGTCAGCGGGGTTTGATCCATGGACATGGCGGCAACCACGGCATTTATGCGCCAGCGCCTGTTTGGCCAGGATGTGGCCGAAGATATCCATATCGACGGTGTCCCCGTGCCCGGACACCTGGAGGAGGAAGACGCGGACGCACCGCAGATGGGCGTGTTTGCCAGCAAGCTGACATTGGTCATTCCGCCGGAGGCCATCCCCCTGCCGGCGCCGGGGCAGCAGATGATTGTCAATGACGAGCGGGTGACGGTCACCACCGCCACCCGGGACGCCGTGGCCATGACCGTCAAAACCTTAAGGAACGCCGCATGAGCGCCATCAACATTCATATCAAATCCGATGTCCAAATCGCCGACGAGTTTTTGCGGGCGTTCGGCAGGCGGGCCGAAGTCGGCGTCAAGCGGGCTCTGCGGCGGGCGCTCAACGGCATGCCGGTGGATGCCTTCGGCGCGTTGAAAGAGGCGTACAACATCAAGGCCGGCGATGTGAAAAAGGCCTTTCAGTCCCGCATCTGGGGCAATCCGCCCGTCGGCCAGGGCACCTTCACGGGCCGTCCGGTGCCGCTGGCGCGGTTTGCGCCCCACCCTTCCAGCATCACCAAACAACGGCCGGCGGCCGGCGTTTCGGTCATGGTCAAGGCCCGGCGCAAGGCCATCCGCGGAGCCTTCATCGCCAGGATGGCTGCGGGTCACGTCGGTGTCTTTCAGCGCAAGGGCAAGGAGCGGCTGCCCATCAAGGAACTCTACGGTCCGTCATTGGCCGGGATGCTGGAGAACCCGGAAGTCAACGAGCGGATTCAACGGCGCGCGGCCGAGCGCTTTGAAACCGCGCTGCGCCACGAAATCGATTACCTTCTCGGCCGGGGAGGACGCTGATGCTTTACGAGATCATGACCACCATCAAGGACGCACTGCGGACGGCCTTTGCCCATCCGCGCTTTATCAACGAGCGCAGCGGCGAAATGGCGGGCGTCAAGGTTCATGTCGGCCAACTGCCCTTCAAGCGCGAAACGGCCGACCAAAACGATTTTCCCTTCCTGCTGATCCAGCCCGTGGAGGGCGCCGACGCTGCGGACGGTTCCGAGGTGACCGTGCGCATCCATTGCGGGGTGTTCAATAACGAGCCCGGCAACCAGCCCGAAGCCGGGGCCAACGACCTGCTGAACATGGTGGACCGCACCCGGCGCATTGTGCGGGCGCTGCGCTTTATCGGCCCGCGCAACGAGTACGCGCTCAAGCTGCCCGTCAAGTGGCGCCTGGGCGATAAAGATTCCGATCACTTCCAGCCCCTGCCCATGAACGAGGCGGTGGTGATCACCACCTGGAACCTGCCGGCCACGTCCGATGTGCCATCCGGCGACGTGCAGGCGGCCCTGGGGATGATTTAACGTTTTTACGCGAGAGGATTGACGGCCATGACCTACAAACACGGAGTTTACGCATCACAGGTTCCCACCGCCCTTTTGCCGCCCACGCGCATGAATGCCGGGCTGGCCGTGGTTGTGGGAACGGCGCCGGTGCATATGCTGGCCTCGGGATTGACCGGGCCGATCAACGATCCGGTGCTGGCCTGCAACTATGCCGAGGCGGCGGCGGCCGTGGGTTACCATGCCGACTGGCGCAAGTACACGCTGTGCGAATTCGTTTACGCCACCTTCGGCCTGTACAGCGTGGGACCGGTGATCCTGATCAATGTGTTCGACCCGGCGGTTCACAAGACAGCCGTAACGGACGAGGCTCACGACTTTGATGCCGACGACATGATCGCCCTGGCCCATGAAGGTCCGGTGGGGACCGCTGCGGTCACCGACAGCACGGGCGCCACAACCTATGTGGAGAATACGGACTGGCAGTGGGTCGAAAAGCCCGCCGGGACCATCAAACGCCTTGCCACGGGCGCCATCGGGGGCGCCGAAAGCGTTCTGGTGGATTACAGCTACGGCGATCCCGGCCTGGTGGATGTCGACAATATCGTCGGCGGCGTTGACGCCGACACGGGCGCCTATACGGGGCTTGCCCTGGTGGACCGGGTGTTTCCCAAGTTCCGCCTGGTTCCCGGCTTTGTGGCGGCGCCCGGATGGTCGCACAACCCGGCCGTGTCCGCGGCCATGACCGCCCGGGCCAAATCCGTCAACGGACTGTTCACCGCCATGGCCGTGATCGACATCGACGACAGCGCGGCCACCAAGTATTCGGATGTGCCGGCGCAAAAGGCGGCCGGCAATCTGACCGATGCGGTGCAGATCCTGGGCTGGCCCAAGGTCAAGCTGGGGTCCGACACCTACCACATGAGCACCCACATCGCCTGCCTGCTGGCGGCCACGGATGCGGCCAACGACGATGTGCCCGTGGCCTCGGCCTCCAACCACAATTTTGCCATGGACGCGGCCAGCGCCAACGGCGCCGAGGTCTGGCTGGACCTGGCCCAGGCCAACTATCTCAACAGCCAGGGGGTGGTGACGGCGCTGAACTGGATCGGCGGCTGGAAATGCTGGGGCAACCGCACGGCGATCTATCCGGACGGCACGGACGTCAAGGACGCCTTCGTCCCGGTGCGGCGCATGTTCAACTGGGTGGGCAACACCCTGACCACCACCTTCTGGTCGCGGCTCGACAGCCCGGTGCGCCGGCGGCTGATCGAGACCATCAACGACAGCGCCCAGATGTGGCTGGACGGCCTGACCTCGCGCCAGTTCCTGCTGGGCGGACGGGTGGAGTTCCAGTCCGACGAAAACGTGGTCACCGACCTGATGGACGGCATCATCAAATTCCATGTGTACATGACGCCGCCGTCGCCGGCCAGGCAGATCGATTTTATCCAGGAATACGACCCGGCATACTTTTCAACCCTGTTTGAATAACCCGGATCCACCCAAAGGAGGGATTTAAGTCATGACCACCAACAACATTCCCGAAGTCCTGGTGGATTTCCGGGTCTACCAGGAAGGCAGCAAGGATCTACTGGGAATCGCCGACGTGACGCTGCCCGACCTTGAGCCGATGAACACCTCCATCAAGGGCGCCGGCATCCTGGGAGAGGTCAGCGTGCCGGTGATCGGCAACTTCGGCGCCCTGACCCTGACAGTCAATTTCCGCACCATCAACAGCGATCTGCTGACCGTGTTCGGCAGATCCGGGCCGCATACCCTGGATCTGCGCGGGGCCATCCAGGTTCAGGACGCCGCCGCCGGCAGCCGCCGGATCCAGGCCGTGCGCCTGGCGGTGACCGGCACGGTCAAAAAAACCGGCCTGGGAAAGTTCTCCAAAGGCGAAGGCAACGATTCTTCCGTGGAGCTGGAGATCACCCGCGTCGTGATCTACATCGACGGCGCGGAAAAGTTCCTGCTGGACAAATTCAACAACCAGTACCGGGTGGCCGGCCAGGACCAACTGGCGGAGATCAACAGCGCGCTGGGAATTTCGTAAGGGCCGTTCGGACAGCCACCGTCTTGCCATTGCGCGGCACAATTAACTGGAGGCGATATGCAGCAACCCAAGGAAATCAAACTGAAGCACCCCATCGAGCACGGCGGTGCCAAAATCGAAAAACTGGTCATGCGCGGACCCAAGGTGCGCGACCTGATCAATTCCGAAAAGGCGTCCGGAAACAACTCGGAACGCGAGGTCTACCTGTTTGCGGTGCTGTGCGACGTGGCCGAAGAGGCCATCCACGAACTGGAAGTGATCGACTACGAGGAACTGCAGGAGGCTTACAAGGGTTTTTTGTCATGAACGGTGCCGACTGCCGGCGGGCGGTATTGGTGCTCAACAGCTACACCCGCTGGGCATACGATGCTTTGACGGCCATGGAAGTGGACGATCTGTTGGATTGGCTGGACGACATCCCCACGGTGTACCCCAAGCCGTCCAAGTAGCAATAATCAACGCCTGAACGGACTGAGCAAAAGCCCTATGACAGCAGCGACGGGCAGGCAAAACAACAGGGCTGCCATAAAGCCGGCGCCGGCCGCACCTAACAGGCCGGCATCCGGAACCAGACGCAGGCCGGCTATGGACAGCAATAGCCATAGACTGAAAAAAATCACTATTCCGGGAAGATTTTGACGCATGATCAAAAGTTACTCCATAGGTTTTGTCATCGGTGCGAGCCTGGGCAGCGGGTTTACCAAGGCCCTGGGCAGCGCCAAGACCAAACTTAGCACGCTGGGCGACGAAATCAAGAGCCTGTCGCAGCAGCGGGGATTGATCGAACGCGTCGAAAAGGATCAGGCCGCGCTTGAAAAATCGCGTTATGCGCTGGCCACCACCAGCCGGGAGATCGGCCGTCTCAAGCTGGCCATGCGCAAGAACCCGGCCGACGAAGGCACGGCTAAGGCCCTGTCCCGCACCCGGGAAAAAGCAACCAAACTTTCCGCAGCCCTGGAAAAGCAAAAAACGAAACTACGCCAGAGCGAGCGCGCCCTTCAAAAGGCCGGCTTCTCCGTAAGGAACCTGGGCGGCGAGTACAACCGCCTGGGAAGCGTCCTGGACGCCACGCGCAGAAAGCACGACCGCCTGGAATCTGCCCTGACCCGCAAGGCAGCGGCCGGCAAGCGTCTGTCCGACCTGCGTGGCAATCTGTTGGGCCTGGCGGGGCTGGCCTACGGGGCCGGCAACCTGATCGGCGGCGCGGCTTCGTTCGAGGACGCCGGTGTGCGGCTTTCCACGGTGGCCAATGTGGGCGGCGGGGATCTTGAAAAAAGCCTGGCGGCTTCCAGGCGCCACGCCCTTGGTTTTACCCGCCGCAACCTGGCCACGGAAACCGAAATTTCCGACATCGAGTATGCTTTGAACTCCTCCGGCATGGACGCGGCCACCGCGCGCAGCGGATCGGAGATGGTCTCCAAGGTGGCCAAAGTCACCAGGGGAACGGCCGAAGGCGTGGGCGAAGTCATGGCCACGGTCTACAACAACCTGGGCGCGGGCCTGCAGGGCAGTGCCGAACAGCGCCTGGAACGCATCGGCGAGCTGCTGACCAAGACCCAGTTCAAGTTCCAGATCAGGGACTTCGACCAGTTGGGCGAGTCCATGAAGTACGCCGCGCCCGCCCTTGCCGCGTACAATGTGGAGCTGTCCCAGGGCGTGACCCTGATCGGCGAACTCAATTCAGCCGGCCTGCAAGGATCAATGGCCGGCACGGCCCTTTCGGCCAGCTTCCGGCAGATGAGCCGGGCGGCCGATGAGTTCGGCTTCAAGATCGCCCGGGACGCCAAGGGCGGGCTGGATTTCATCCGGACCATGGAGAACCTGTCCGATGCCATCGGCGGCTTCGACCACATGGATCAAACCACCATCGACGCGCTGCAGAAGACTTTCGGAGATGAAGGCCAGCGGGCCGTCGTCCTGCTGGGCAAGCACCTTGACGGCCTCAGCGAAGCCCAGCGCGACGTGGCCGAAGCCAGCAAGGGGCTGGTGGACAAAAGCTATCAGCGTTTTTTGAATTCCACCTCGGGCCAGATCCGGCTTTTCGGCAACAATGTGCGGGTCCTGGGGTTGACCTTTACGGGCACCCTGATGCCGGCGGTTAACGCCGTACTCAAACCATTGACCGCTTTGGCCGGCTGGGCCGGATCGGCCGTCGAGCAATACCCGGTTATCGGCCGGCTGATCGGCGGCGTGGTGGTGGGGCTGGGAGGCTATCTCGCCGTCATGGGGGCCGTCACCGCCGCCACCTGGTTGTGGAACGCCGCCCTGCTGGCCAACCCGATCGGGCTGACCATTGCGGCCATCGCCGGTGCGGCGGCGCTGATCGTCACCTTCTGGGAACCGATTTCCGATTTTTTTGTGAACCTGTGGGACGGCATCAAAACGGTTTTTAAAAAAGGCGTCGCTTTTCTGACCAGGGTCTGGGAGCTGAGCCCCCTGGGCCTGCTGTTCAAGGCCGGCCGGAAATTGGCCGGATTCATGGGCGGTGACCGGGATGCCGAGACCGGGGCGGCCGATGTCGGCTCCGCCCTGTCGGCGCCTCCGGCCCCGGCGCTGGCGGCGCGCATCCCCGAGGCGGCCGATATCTCCAGGACCCAGAATTTCAACGTGGCGCCCACCATCAACGTGGCCGCCGGCGCAGATTACGGCCAGGTGCGCGCGGCCGTGGACGCCGGCATGGGCGATTCCGAGCGACGTTTCAAGGAGATGATGGACCGCTACATGCTCAACGAACGGCGGCTGGCCTATGAGTAGCGCCTACACCACCATCCAGGGCGACACCTGGGACCGCATCGCCAGGCGGTTTTACGGCGACGAGCGGCAGATGCACCGGCTGCTTTCGGCCAACCCGGCCCATCGCAACGTACTGATTTTCTCGGCCGGGATCGTGCTGACGATACCGGTTGCGGACACCACCCAAACCGCGGCGCGGCCGCCATGGAAAACCAGCACATGAGACGCACGCAACTTGCCATCACATACGACGGCGTGGATATTTCGGCGGATATCGCGCCATACGCGCTGTCGTTTGCCTACACCGACACCGAGGGCGGCAAGGCCGACGATGTGCAGCTCCGGCTGGAGGACCGCGCGGGGTTGTGGCGCGGCAGTTGGTATCCCCAGAAAGGCGCCCTGCTGACCGCCGCCCTCACCGCTTATGTCGGAGAAAAAGAAAAACGGATCGCCTGCGGCACATTCGCCATCGACGAACTGAACGTCTCAGGTCCGCCCGGCGTCGTGACCTTAAAGGCGGTCTCCAGCCTGACCGCCAAGGGCTTCAAAAGAGAGAAGAAAACCCGCGGCTGGGAAAAAATAACCCTGCAGGCCATTGCCGCGCAGATGGCCGCCGATCACGGCATGACGCTGTTTTTCCAATCCTCCCAGGCGCCCCGGTACCACCGGGTGGATCAGCGCTCGGAAAGCGACCTGTCATTTTTAAAGCGCCTGTGCGAGGAGACCGACTTCAACCTGAAGGTGGCCGAAGAGAAGATCATCATTTACGAGTCCAAGACCCTGGAGCAGCGTCCGGCCGTGGCCACCATCGCCCTGGGCCCGGAGCTGTCGCGCTACACCTTCTCCGACAAGACCCTGGAGATTTACCGGGCCTGCGAGGTGAGCTACCACGATCCTGGGGCCAACCAGGACCGCGTCTACCGCTTTGATGCGCCCGATGCGCCGCCGGTGGGCCAGGTGCTCAAAATCAACCGGCGGGTGGAAAGCCATGCCGCCGCCATCGAGCTGGCCCGGCGCAGCCTGAGGCGCAAGAACAAGGTGGAGCAAACCGGCGAAATCGTGATGCCCGGCAATCCGGCTTTTCTGGCCGGAATCAACTTCAATACGTCCGGCTTCGGCGTGTTCGACGCCAAACAGTTTGTGACCGAGGCGCGCCACAGCTACGAACGCGGGTCTGGGTACCAAACCGCAATCAAGTTCAGAAGGGTGCTGTCCTACTGATGATCGCAGACCTCGAAAAAAGAATCGCCCG